>VHDM01000018.1 GCA_016876055.1 Verrucomicrobiota bacterium | reverse complement strand
ACCTGGAATAAAATGTTCCGATCTCAGGATCCTCGATTTTATGGCCGTACTCCGTCATCGCCTCATCAAAGAGAAACAGATGCGGCCCCGGAAACAGCACCGGCCGCCACACACTCAGCGTGTTGTTGAGACAGAGCCCCAGCACCACGATCCAAATCACTCCCAGCTTCCAGGCCGTCCGGGCGGAGGCCAGCGGGGCCTTCACCTTAGTCGCCTGAGGGGCGATCCCCAGCACCAGCCCCAGCTGGATCAAACCTCCGGCGATCACATTGATGCCGATATCCCGAAAATCAAAATACCGTTTCGGCACAAGCCACTGAATGACCTCATCCACTGAACCCAGAATCGCCGTCAGTAGAAACGCATTGAGATAAGTGGCGCGGCTGGCCCCGCCCTCCGCAAAGGCCCGGTAAGCCAAAGCCGAAAGCAGTCCGTACTGCACAAAATGCAGCGCCTCTTCCGGTCGCGCCCTCAAAAACCAGGTTCCGTAGGCAAAAGACACCGCCAACAGCACCAGAACCACCTTCGCCCGGGCCGTTCCGGGAATCTCCTGCTTGGAGAAAAACCGCCAGGCAATTGCGAAGGTGATCGCCACCACCCCGTACACCGTCCACGAAAACGCATCCGCCCCAAACTGCGCACTGACCCACTTCTGGATCATCCGCGCCAGCGGAATCGTCGCGTAGATCACCCCCGTCCAAGCAATCACAGGCAACCAGCGTTGCATCGGACCTCGCTCCTTCATGGATGAAAATTAAGCTCGCTGCCCTGTCAGCGGAAGAAATTAGGAAAGCCTTCGAGGTTTAGCCTTTTAGGCGTTAGCCATGGAGGGAATCTTAAACGTTGAAACGCTCCCTCCATCACTAACGCCTAAACGACTAATCACCTCCCTAACAGCCTGTAGTCTGTAGCCCATAGCCTCTTCTCCACCTTCACGTTCACGTTCACATTCACGGACCCCTTCCACCGTTACGGCCTCCGGATCTCCGTCCGATCAAGTTCCTGACCTTGGCGCCCCACCGCCGTGACCACCACCTTGTCAGCCGTCAAACTGACCACGTAAATGTGATGCTCCATCGCCCGGAACTTGGCCAACCGGGCCGACTCCTCGCAATTGGCCCACCGCAAACCCGCTCCGATCGCCCCGTTCCCAAACACCATGATCTTTCTCCCCGCCTTCCCCTCCGTCTCCACCCTCTGCAAATCATGGTCGTGGTGGTTGAATACCCCGGCCGTGCGCGACTTCTCGATCAGCGGAATCCAGTTCTCCCGCGCGTACCCGCTCATCGGCTGGCTATCCCAGCCCCGCGCCGACGGATACGCCGCCACATGCCACGAGGAAAACAGCCACGGCACGCCTTTTCTCGATTCCAGGTTCTTCTCCAGCCAACTCGTCTGCCGCTCCATCGGCGTCACATGCCCGGTGTCCAGCATCAGGAGCGATAGATAGTCGCCGAAATCCAACGCCACCGGTTCTTCCGTCCGGTACAGGCCGCCGAACAGCGCGTAGTAAAAGGGCGCCTTCTCCCTCATCTGGGCAAAGGTCTGGTTGGGCTTCCAATACCCACCCTGCACTTCATGGTTGCCAATGCCCGCCACCAGGGGAATCAGCCGTCCCTCCTTGGTTTGTGCGGCGCGATGGTAGATACGCCAAAATTCCATCTCCTGTTCCACATGCTGGCCGTCGCTGTAGGCCAAATCTCCGCCCACATGGATAAACAGCGGATCTCGACTCGCGGCCGTCCTGAGGATCTCCTCCGCCTCCGGGGTCACATCACTGTCGCCCCCCGCCGCAAACGTCATGCCCGGCTCCAGCTGCGCCGGCGCTGTCCGAAACTTCCACACCGGTGAGTCGCCCGTCTTGAACTCGTACGTCCGTCCTGGCTCCAAGCCCTCCCAACGCACCCGCAGAAAGACCCACTCCGAGGCCTTGCGCTTGGTCGGGTGGGGAAAAAGGGCTTTTTTGTTCTGCATCGCGCTGTACTCGATCTGCCGCTTGCGCCAAAGCTTGGGATCGGGGAATTCCAGAACCTCAGCCGTCCGCTCCTTCCACTCTCCCTCGCCCGCCGTCCTCCACTGCAGCGTCTCGCTCTTTCCGGAAGAAGGAGGCTGACCCAATCCCGGCCCGCGCATCCACTGCGCTGTCATCGTCGTTCTCGGGTCGCCCTCCCAGCTGAGAAAAAGCGTGGACGGTGCTTGGCCCGCCCCAGCGGCCATCCCCAGGATCAGCCAGCTAGCTAGGACGGAAAAGCCACGCATCGAAAAATGTTAGCAGAAGTTCGGCTCCCCTCGAGCCTTTCCCTACAAGTTTCGGTCCCGGAATTAGGAGGCTCCCTCGAGGGCTCGCACGGCCTCCACCGTGTCCGCTTCTTCCGCCCGCTTGTCTGTCCGCATCCTCACAATCCGCGGGAATCTCAGCGCAAAACCAGAATCGTGCCGGTCGCTGGCCTGGACCGCGTCAAAGGCAACCTCGACCACCTGCTCCGGCCGGACCCGGTGCGTGCGCCCTTTCACCTCAATCGTCAGGTTCTTGAAAACCTCCGTCCATTCCGCCAACTCCTCGTCCGTGAGTCCCGAATACGCCTTGCCGATCACCTTGAGGGCCCCTTGACCATCCCGCACCGCAAACGTGTAGTCGGACAGCAGACCCTTTCGTTTCCCGTGACCCCACTCCACCGCCGTGACGATGCAATCCAGCGTGGCCAGGGCCTTTTTCAGCTTCAGCCACCCTTGTCCCCGCTGGCCCGGCTGGTAGGGACTGTCCGCCCGCTTCACGATCAATCCCTCATGGCCCGCCTCGCGTGCCTCGGTGAATCGTTTCTCCAGACCCTCCTCATCCTTCACCGGCGTGGCTTTCGCGAGCAGGAATTCCTTGGGGGTCTTGGCCATCAAGGCGGCCAGTTTTTCCCTCCGCTTGCCCCAAGGCTCGGACAAAAATCCGATCCCGCGGTGAGCCAGCAGATCAAATGCCACAAAGGCCACCGGCACATCCTGCCGAAAAAACAAGTCCGCCTCTTTTCTTCCCAACCGGCGTTGCAGCCGCGCAAAGGGCAAGGGTCGCCCCTTCTCCCAGGCCAACACCTCCCCATCCAAAATCCCCTGCCCGGGCAGGCGACCCGCCGCCTCCACCAGCTCCGGAAAGAAATCTCCGATCGGCTTTAAATCCCGGCTGTAGATCTCGGCCTTCCCCTGGCCCCAGTGAATCTGGGCCCGCACCCCGTCATATTTGTCCTCCGCCCACCCTTCCCCGCCTTCTAAACGCTTGCAAATCGCCGCGGCATTCTTTTCCGGGCTGGCCAACATCACTTTTACCGGCACCCCGGGCTTCAGCTCGGCTTCACCCAACTTTCCTGCTTTCGCCAACCTCGCCGCCTCCGCCAAGTCCCCCGTCAGCATGTGCGCCCTGCGCACCTCGTCGGCCGGTTGCGCAAACGCTTTCGCCAAGGCCGCCTCGACCAGCCCCTCCTGCACCCCCGCCCGCAACCCGCCGGTCATGATCTTGAACAGCCATGTTCCCTCCAGCGGATGCATCGAGCGGAACAGCTGTTTCAAAATCCCCAGCTTGGCCGTCGGCCCCCTTTCTTTCGCCAGGTTCTCCAGTTCCCGACCGAGGGCTGCCAAACTCCACTTCTGCGGTTTCGATTTTCCCGTCAGCAGTTCCCCGACGGTCCGACCCGAATCCTGGTGCCGCGCATAAGCCTCCTTCCACGCCTGGGGATCCAACTCCAACTCCTCCAGCACCGCCCGGCGGATCAGGGCCAGCCCCGCCTGCAGAGTCGCCCCCTGCCCGGCCAGCAGTCGCACCGCGGTCTCCAGGGAAGCAGGAGGAAGCGTCCGGAAAAACTCGGCCAACTTCTCTGTCTTGGTCTGAGTCCGGAAGGTGGCCGCAGCCAGTTCCAGCGTCTCCGCCAACGATCCAAACTCCGACTTGGGGACCGGGCCGGGATCTCCAACGGGTTTTTTTTCCTTCTTTCCGGCCTGGGAGGCCAAGCCAAGCGAAAGCTGGGTGGCCCCCGCCACCGGCCAGGCATTCCATCCCTCTTCCCGCAGTTCCGCCGCGAACTCCGCCGCAAATCCGTGCAAAGTCCGGATCTCCTTCGGGTTTACTTTTTTTACCAAATCCTTCAGCTCCGCATGGTCGGCGTGGTCGGAAAGCGGAAACGCCACGTCACACCCCAGCCGATAATTCGCCCCGGGAGCCAGCGCCCATCCCGTCACCGCCGCCACCCGCCGGTTCATAATTCCCCGCAACTGGACGGAGTGAGCTGCCTGCGGCGGAAAAATCACCACTACCTTCTCCGGCTTACGCCCTGTTTTCTTCCAAACCTCCGTCTCCGGAAACTTCACACCCAGCTCGCGATAAATCTGCGTCATGCGGTGCACGGAGGGATGCAGCAGGATCGGCAGACCCGCTTTCTGCAAACCAGCCAGTAGCTCCTGACTTTTCCCCAGAGAGTACCCCAACAACACCGGCACCTCCCCGTCCTCCGCCGCCCCTCGGCAAAAGGCCAAAATCTCTTTCATGACTTGGGCCGACGGCGGAAAGCGGTAGCGGGGCAGCCCATAGGTCGTCTCCATCACCAGCACATCCGCCTTCAAGGGGCGGCAGACCTCGGAGGAACCTCCTTCCCGCAACTTGAAATCCCCCGTATAGAGCAGGCTGGTCCGGGTCGGCCGCGTTCGTTCCACCCAAGCCATCGCCGATCCCAGAATGTGGCCAGCCGGCGTCAGCTTCAGCCTGGCCCCGCCGCCCAGCGGAAACGCTGCCCCAAAAGGAATCTCGCGGATCTTGGTTCCCTTGGGCGTGCGGGCCTTCAGGAGCCGGGCCGTGGGCGGACTTGCCAGAATTTCCTGGTGGGCCGCCAGATGATCAAAGTGCGCATGGGAAACCAAGGCCCGTTTCTGCGGCCGCTGTGGATCCATCCACAGATCCACCTGCGGGAGGTAAACTCCCCGCTCCTTGGGCTCGATTACCCAGTCCGTGGATTGGGAAACTTTCACGAAAAGGATTATACACGATTGAGGCATCGAAAGGGACGAGCGGCCCTGGTCGTGCGACGGGGCAGGCCAATTGGACGGCTTCTTCCAGGCAACCCGGGGATTCGCCCGCGCCGAATCCGTAAATTTTTCCACCCAAACAGCACGGATATTTTGCCAATCGCTTAAGCCATATGGTTCCGCGCAGGCTCTTTCCGTACTTTTTTAAGGTAAATTTCAGCTTATAAGATAAAATTTATTTCATTGTGCATCAATAATTTATATAAGTTTTTAAGAATCTTAACCTTGACAAAATTTGCCCCCCATAAAAAAAGTCCGAACGTTCTGAGATCGCCTCGTTCTAACCCTGTATGAAAACAAACATGGAAGTCACCAGAGAGAAGGCACCGGTCGTCCGGGAGAAAGATCTCCCCGCCGCCCTTCAGTCCTACCTCAAGGGCATCGGTGAGACCCCCCTCCTCAACCGCTCCGAGGAAGTGAAACTCGCCCGCCGCGTCCGCCGGGGCGAAGGCCAAGCTAGGGAACTGATGATCAAATCGAATCTCCGCCTCGTGGTGAAAATCGCCGCCGATTACAACCACTGCGGCCTGCCGATCCTTGATCTCATCTCCGAGGGCAACCTTGGCCTGATGAAGGCCGTCGACCGCTTCAAGCCCAGCCGCGGGGTGAAGTTCAGCACCTATGCCTGCTGGTGGATCAAGCAGTCCATCCGTCGGGCCCTCGCCAACCAAGGCAAAACCGTCCGTCTCCCTGTCCACCTCGTCGACAAGATCCAACGCCTGCGCCGGGTTAGCTCCGCTCTCGGCAACGAGCTTGGCCGTGAACCCACCGACACCGAATTGGCCGACGAGTTGCAGATCGAGACCGGACGCATCACCAAACTCCGCGAAGTCTCCGCCGGCACCGTCTCCCTGGACGTGTCCATCGGCCAGGACGGCGATGACGGCACTCTCGTGGATCTTTTAGCGGATCCCGAGGCGATCGATCCGGTCGAAGAGCATACCAAGGAGGACCTCCGCGACGCCGTCTCCCGCTGCCTGAACTTCCTGAACCCGCGGGAACTCGAGATTCTTCGGCTCCGCTTCGGGCTGGGCGACAGCAAGGAACGCACTTTGGAGGAAGTTGGCGAACAGCTCAAAGTAACCCGGGAGCGGATCCGCCAAATTCAAAACAGCGCCCTCACCAAACTGCGTAAACGTCTTCTGAAAGAGGAGAACTTCCCGGAATACTTCCGGAATCTCGTCAACCGCGGCGGCCTCGTCCGTCTCGCCTGACGCCTCCGGGCTTCGGAGGACCCCCTCGCCTAGCCCTCTGGCAACAGAGGTCTGGGCGATGGTGTTTCGGTTCACCTTCTCGTGGTACCTTCACGGATGTCCGTGAATCGGAAACCTGCTTGTCAACGGTCGAGTCCCGAACTCCCCGCGGCTGCTCTGTATGTTTCCCCCTCCTTGGGGCGACTCTGGAAAAAAGTCCACCTTGCCTGCTCCCCCTTTCTGCTGCGAAAGGCAGTTCGCCGCCTTTATCAACGGCCAGCCATACCCCTTCGAAAATACCTCAGCACTCCTTACTCTCTGATCGCGCTCGGCTGTGCCGACGGCACCAAAGAAGCTTTCCTCCTCAAAAAACTACCCCGGCCCGCTTACGTTTTTGCCGCGGACACCAACCTTTCCCTCGCCCGCCGCGCCGCTGACTGCCTCCCCGCCCAGCAAAGGGGTTTCCTTAAAATCGACCTTGCTCGCCCCCTTCCCGCCCTCCGCCTCCCGCCTTCCACCTCCCATCTCTTCACCCTTTTCGGCGTACTTCCCAACCTTGATCCCCTCCCCCTCCTTCGCCGCATCGCCCATCGAATGAGCCACGCCGATCTCCTCCTTTTCAGCGCCAACCTCGCCCCGGGAAGATCCGGCTTCGCCGGTGCCAGGAAGGTTCTCGCCCAGTACGACAATCCCCCCACCCGACGCTGGCTGGGAGCAGCGATCCAAGCTTACCGGCCCAAACTGCCCAAAGGCCGGTTGCATTTTGGGGTCCACCCCGACCCACGGCAGAAAAGCCTCGCCCGGATCGAGGCCCGATGGATCACCCCAATGCAGAACTTGATCGTCTTTTCCTCCCGCCGCCCCACCACCGCCCAAGTGGAGACTTGGATCCAATCTGCCCGCTTGCGAAGCCTTTCCCGCTTCCTCGACCCCCGCGGCGAAGAAGGTGTTTGGCTCGTCCGCCCCGCCGCAACCTGATCCTTTCGCCTCACTCTCAAACAATTTCATGCCTCGAAACAGGATGCAGATTCCTGTACTTTGACGGGATGGGCACGAGTCTTCGGGTCAAAATCATGTCGGGCGTCGTCGCCCTCCTCATCCTCTTTGCCGTTGCCTTGGCCTTCACCCTGATTCTGATTGAGGACTCCTCCTTGCATCTGCAGGCCATCGAAGAGTACCACCTGCCCCTTAACAAAAAGACGAACCTGCTCGATATTTACACCTTTGAGCTTGAGATCATCGCCCACCGGGTGGTGAACGGGAACCAAACCAAAGAAAAAATCACCTTGGACCAACAGCGGGCCCGGGAACTTAAGGAAGTAGTCTCTTCGATTTTCAAGGACTCGGTGGAATTGGCCGAACGCGGAAGTAACGACGAGCGGAATGAATTGGAAGATCGCCTAGGCATGGCCCGCTTGATCGGCGCCGTCCGCACCTTGGAGCTCGGCACCTCGGCATTTATGCAGGCCGCCCTGCAGGCCGTGGACCTGGGGGCAGAGGGCAAGATTGCCGAGGCCAAAAAGGCTCTTGAGGAAATGAATAGTTATGAGGACCTGAATTCCATTTTTGAACGAATCCGAACCCAAACTAGCGAACTAACCGCCCATTCCCTACGCGAAACGAACCAAAACATCCAACATATCATTCGGGCGAATCTGGTTCTTTTTGCCGTCGCCGGGATTCTCGGGGTGCTCGTCTTTCTGATCATCACCGGCCGCCTCCAAGCTGCCTTCCGCCGCCTCACTGCCGCTTTCCGCAAAACCGCGGATGGCGAGCTTTCCGATCCCCTCCCCGTCACTTCCAAGGACGAGATCGGCGACCTCACCACCTCCTTCAACCAGATGGTCGAGCAACTCAAATCCAAGGAGAAACTCCGCGAGGCCTTCGGCCAGTTTCTCGATCCCCGGATCGTCGCCAACGTCGTGGACGCCACCACCGGTCAGCTCAAGGAGGTGGCCGAGCGGCGCCAGGTCACCATTTTCTTCTCGGACATTTCCAACTTCAGCGGCATCGGGGAACAACTCACCGCCGCCAACCTCGTCCGCCTCCTCAACCGCTACTTCACCGCCTCCACCGAGGCCATCCGCACCCACCACGGCATCGTCGATAAGTTCATCGGCGACGCCGTCATGGCTTTCTGGGCCAGCCCTTTCTCCGTGGGCGAAACCCACGCCCGGGATGGCTGCCTGGCCTGTCTCGATCTTCTTCGATCCTTCGAACGGATCAGTCGGGAGATCTCCGAAATCACCGGCCTTCGTCGGAACGTGCCCAGGTTCCACGCCCGCATGGCCTTGGCCACGGGCGACACCGTCATCGGCACGGTCGGCTCTGAGACCACCAAGTCGTTTACGGTCATCGGCGATACCGTGAATATCGCCTCCCGCCTGGAAGGGGTGAACAAAGTGTACGGCACCAGCGTCCTTCTCAATGAAGGTTGTTATCAGCTGGCGGAAGCGGAGGTGGAAGCGCGGGAGATCGATCTCATCACCGTCTTCGGCAAGGTGGAGCCCGTGCGCATCTTTGAACTGCAATCGCGCCGGGGCGGTTTGGATCCAACCACCGCCAAACTAAACAATGTTTACGCCGAGGCCCTCCAGCTTTACCGGGTACAGCAATGGCAAAAGGCCGAGACTACCTTCCGCGAATGTCTCAAGATCAAGCAGGACGACGGCCCCTCCCTGGAATTCCTCACCCGCATTGCCAATTTCTCCCGTACCCCGCCTCCCAAAGACTGGAACGGCGTCTGGAACACCGCTTCGAAATGAGGGTGGGGGGTCTCCCCCGTTCTCCCTTCCCTTCATGACGAAAAGTCAAACCCCTCCCCGCCTGGGCTCGGTGCTCCTCTTTCTTTTTTGGGCATCCTCCCATCTCCCCGCCCAACCCCTCCCTTGGCCGGAAAATGAAAAACTCACCTACCTGATCGAATGGGGGATCGTCCAGGCCGCCGAGGGCACCTTCACCGCCACCACGGAACCCGGCAAAGAGGGCGTCCAGAAATTCGATCTCTATCTTCGTTCCCGCGGACCCATCGAAGCCTTCTACCCCATCCGCAGCCGGTTCACTTCGCTAACCCAAGGTCAACCCTGGCGTTCCCTTGAGTACCGGCAGGACCGTAGCGAGGGCGGCAACATCCGGGTCCGCAAGACCGTGCCGGAGTACGCCGTGAAATTGGGTCGCTTTTGGCCAGGCCCCGACAAACCCGAGGAGAATTTCGACCTCCCGGAAGGCCCCTGCGAGGATTTTGGTTCCATGCTTTACCACCTCCGCGCCTATCCCTGGAAAAAAAACGAAACGGTCACTTGGAACATCCTGGAAAACAAGGAGCCCCTCTTTGGAAAAATGACCTGCACGGAGATCGGGGAGATCGAACTCGATGACCGCGCGCCCCGGCGGTTGATCCAGTTGCGATGCGAACCCGTCGGCGCCTCCCGGCGCCATCAAGGCTGGCTGGACCTCTGGATGACCGACGACGAGCGCCGCCTCCCCATCCTTGCCCGCCTCAAATTCCGCTACGGAACCTTCACCATCCACCTGATCCGTGGCGGCGGCCCCGGCAACGACTGGATGCCCGACGGCGAAGCGATTCCTGTCTACGCCGACACCGACACCCCCACCCTGAACCAGCGTTTGCCCGGCCGCCCCTAGTCCGGCTGCTTCCCGGGTTGGGGCAGCCCCAGCCCGGGCTTCAAGGGCGGGCTCCACGGATTATGTTCCAAATTTCCCTCCTCCAACTGCCGGAGGGTGGCTCGGGCCAGGCCCAACACCGGCTCAAGGTCCAAACCCATGTACTCCGGTCCATATGGCCCGAGGTTTTTTTCCGCCAACCTGAGCAAACGGGAGGCGGGACCGAGCCTCCGGCCATGCACCCGGTGCGTCGGTTGTTCGTGGTGCTTCCGCAAATGGACGAATCCCCCGGCCAGCTGGATCAAACCCTGGAAGAAGGCGGCGGCCTTTGCCGCCCGGCCCTGCTCCAGCCAGAGCGATTCTAAAACATCGTGGGCTTCATAATAATCTCCACGGTTGAAATGATGGAAGTAGGCCGCATAACGCACATCACGGCCGCGCGGATCCACCCCCTCCCACAACACCGAAATCCGGCTTGATTTTTTCGCCATGAGGTCAACCTACCTGCCTCCTCAGGCTAATTGAAGCTCTTGCGGAACCGTTGGGGGTCAGTAACTTGCGCTTATGGGAACGAATCCTCCAGAACGGGCCAGTGCCGCCGCCAAGATTTTGGCCAAGCCGGCCGATTACAAGGTCTGTGAGGGTTGCGGCAGCATCGTCCTCAAAAAAGCCCTGCTCTGCCCGAATTGCCATGCCTATCGGTTCGACGAATCCACTCCCCTCGTGATCCGACAGGCGGAGTTGCTCGGTTCCCGCGCAGCCGCGTCGGTTACCAAAGAAGACTACCACTGAACCAGGACCGGTGGGAAAGTCCTGTTGGCGGTGGCTTGCGGCCGATAAGTTAGCCGGGTTCTTCTTATGAAACTCCTTCTCGGCCACTCTCCGGACGCTGACGATGCTTTCATGTTCTTCGCCATGGCCAAGGGGCTGGTCGATCTGCGCGGTCTGGCATTCGAGCACGTCCTGCAGGACATCGAGACCCTGAACCGGCGCTGCCAAAATGGTGAACTGGATGTCTCCGCAGTTTCCTTCCACGCCTATACCACCCTCTCGGATCAATACGCCCTGCTCCCCTGTGGAGCCAGTTTCGGCGACGGCTACGGCCCTTGCCTGGTGGCGAGGAAACCATATTCCCGGGAGGAGTTGAAAAAACTCCGCATTGCCGTGCCTGGTCTCCTCACCAGTGCCTACCTCACCCTCCAGCTTTACCTCGGCCTTCCCCACGGCAATTTCCCCGCCGTGGTCATTCCCTTCGACAAAATCCAAGAGGCGATCTTGGCGGGTCAGGTGGACGCCGGCCTGATCATTCACGAGGGCCAACTGACCTACGCGCAGGAGGGGTTCAGCCTGTGCGAGGATTTGGGGAAATGGTGGTCGCAGGACACCGCCGGACTTCCTCTGCCTTTGGGCGGAAACGTGGTGCGCCGTGCCTTGGGGTCAGAGGTGATCACGGCTGTCACCGAGACCTTGCGGGAAAGTGTCCGCTATGGACTCGCCCACCGGCCGGCGGCGGTCCGGCATGCCCTGCCTCTCAGCCGGGGCATGGATGAAACCCACACCGACAAGTTCATTGGCATGTATGTCAACGGCCTCACTCTCGATTTCGGCGCCCGCGGGCGCGCCGGTTTGCGGGAATTCTTCGGCCGGGCCCAGGCCGCCGGTCTGATCCCCGTGGCCCCCCCGGTTCCCTGACTACCGCAAGACCACGCCCCGTTCGGACGTCTTCAAAAACTCCACCAATTCCACAACCTCCGCCGTTCGGGGCCCCTTTTCCGTCAAGTACGCCCGGGCCTGCGCCAGGTTGTACTTGGGGTTCAGGAGCACCTTGAGGGCTTCCTTCAGTCCGCGGATCGCCTCTTCGGAGAAGCCTTTCCGCTGCAACCCGGTCAAATTGATGCCGCGAACCACCGCCGGGTTCCCATCTGCAATCATGAAGGGAGGCACGTCCTGCACCACCTTGGTGCATCCTCCCAGCATCGCATGCCGGCCGATCCGGCAAAACTGGTGCACGGCGGACAAGCCTCCGATCACCGCAAAATCTCCGACGGTCACATGCCCCGCCAAGGTCCCGTTGTTGGAGAAAATACAGTCGTGGCCGACGACGCAATTATGGGCCACGTGGCTGTAGGCGAGAAAATGGTTGCGGCTGCCCAGGATGGTTTTTTCCCCGGGGCCGGTGCCGCGGTTGACCGTGACAAACTCCCGGAAATGATTTTCATCCCCTACCTCCAAAAACGTCGGCTCCCCTCTGTACTTCAGATCCTGGGTTCTTCCCCCGATCGAACAAAACGGGTGGAAAAGATTCTTTTTTCCGAACCGGCTCGGCCCCTCCAGGTTCACATGATGCCGGAGCACGCATCCTTCCCCCAACTCGACCCCTTCCCCGATCACGCAATGGGGCCCCACCTCAACGGAGGCCGGCACACCGGCCTGGGGATGCACGATCGCTGTTGGATGAACCGCCACGCCGCCCCGCTTCTCAGCGATCCATGATCGCAAACATCAGTTCCGCCTCGCTGACCACCTCGCCGTTGACCAGACACTGACCCGCGGCCTTCCCGATTTTCCCGCGGGACTTGGTCAGCTCCACCTGGATCATCAGCGTGTCTCCGGGCATGACCGGTTTGCGGAACTTCGCCTTGTCCACGCTCATAAAATAACCCAGTTTGCCGGCGTTTTCCGTGTTCCGCAGCAGCAGGATGCTGGCCAACTGAGCCATCGCCTCGATCTGCAGCACTCCCGGCATGATCGGATGGTCGGGAAAATGGCCCGCAAAATACGGTTCATTGATCGTTACCAGCTTGAGACCCACGGCCTTGTTGTCGTCCTCAAAGCGCAGCACCCGGTCCACCATCAGGAACGGGTAGCGGTGGGGCAAAATCTTCATCACCTCGTTGGTGTCCATGGCCCTCTCCCCCACCGGGATGTTTTCCACCGGCATCAGGGAGGCCTGGTAGGCACGCCACGCCTTCAGCAGGGCCTTGGCAAACTGCAGGTTTAATCCGTGGCTGGGCTTCGCGGCCAGGATGTGGCCGCGGATCCGCACCGGAAACAGGGCCAGGTCTCCGACAATGTCGAGAATCTTGTGCCTGACAAACTCATCCGGATACCGCAACGGCTCCTTGCTCATCACCGACTCCCCGCGGATGACGATGGCATTTTCCAGGCTGCCACCCTTGATCAGCCCCTTGTTCAGCAGCGGCTCCACCTCGTCGTAAAAAACAAAAGTGCGGGCCCGCCCGATCTGCTCGGCATAATTTTTTTCATTCACTTCGAGGGAGAGAAATTGTGTGTGGTGCCCCGTGTGGTTGGCATTGGTGCAGGAAACCTTGAAACCGTCATGCGGCAGGGCAGCCAGATAACCCCCGTCCGGTGCGGTCACCCAAACTGGTTCCCGGATTTCCAGGGTGGCCCGGGGCGCATCCAGCTCCCTCCGCCCTGCCTGGCGAAGCAGATCCAGAAAGGGCGCGGCACTGCCGTCACCGATCGGCGGCTCATTGGCGTCCAACTCGATCAGGGCGTTGTCGATGTCCAAACCACGCAGCGCCGAAAGGAGATGTTCCACCGTGCTGACCTTGACGCTCCCCTCGGCCAGCGTGGTTGCCCGCTCCACTTGTTTCACCTTGTCCAAATAGGCGGGAATCAGGGGCTGATCCGCCAGATCCATCCGGCGAAACTGGTAGCCCGTGCCGGCTCCCGAAGGCTTCACGGTCAGCCGTACCTTCGATCCACCGTGCAGGGAAATACCCGTCAGACTGGCTTCTTTCTCAACAGTTGTTTCGCGGGCGGTCGCCATTCCGCTTTCTACACTTTCCCCCCTGCAGAGTCATCCCTCTTATCTTCCCGGTTTGCCCCCTCTGCTAGGCTGAAGCCTTGAGCCAACCGCTTCAGGATGAAGGGATTCTGTTCCACCTCCGCCGCCAGGGGGAAACCAGCCTGTTGGCGGTCTGGCTCACCCGCCGCCACGGGGTGGTGCGCACCCTCGCCAAGGGGGCGGCCAAACCGGGCAGTCCGATGCGGGGTCATCTGGACCTCTTTCACGAATGTGAGATCGACTGGGCACCCTCCCGCCGGACCACCTTGCACCATCTTCGGGAGGTCCACGCCCTCCGCACCCGCCCGGGTCTACGACAGTCCTACGGGCGGATCCTCGCGGCCACATATTTCGCCCAAACCATCGAGCAGTCCGCCGAACCGGATGCTGATCTCGGGTCTCTCCATGGTCTGCTCCGCCTGGCCCTCGACTGGTTGGAGACCAAGGAACCGCACCGAACACTGGTCGAGCGTTTCGAGCGGGCCGTGCTGAAACAATTGGGCGCCGATGATCCCCGCCGCTCCGCCCGCTCGCTCCTCGACGATCTTTCCCACCGCCGCCCCACCTCTCATGCCGCGTTGCTGAAAATCCTGCGCTAACACGGTTGTTCGTGTACGGCCACGACAACGGACATGTTTCGCGACAAATGCTGAAATCTTAAACCCCGACGGGCGCCGCCGGGGCATCGACCCACTTGCCGTGTTCACGAATCAAATCCTTCAACCGGTCCACCGCCTCCTCCTCCGGGATATTGAACTTCACCGGGGTCTTACCCACGTACAGATTGATCTTGGCCGGGGCGCCGCCCACGTAGCCAAAATCCGCGTCCGCCATCTCGCCCGGACCATTCACAATGCAGCCCATCACCGCGATCTTGACTCCCTTGAGATGCTGCGTGGCGGCCTTGATCCTGGCCGTGGTGCTCTGCAGGTCAAACAAGGTCCGGCCGCAGGAGGGACAGGCCACATAATCCGTTTTAAAGATCCGGCTGCCCGCTGCCTGGAGAATGTTGAAGCCGAGTCGCAAACAGGCTCCCGGCGCAGGCTCTCCCCTTACCAAAATCGCATCTCCGATGCCGTCGCACAGCAACGCCCCGATATGGACCGAGGCCCGGATCAGGCCCGCAAGCCCCCCCTCCGAATCAGCCGGCTGCAGCGTATCCTTCAGGACAATGGGATGGCGGGCGGGGATCTTCGCGGCCAGCAAGCGGGTGGCGGAAACAGGATTGATACTTAAACCGTCCTTCAGCGCCACCAAAACAGGCTCCTGCCTGGCCTCGAGGGCCTTGATTTCACCATCGTTTCGGGGGTCCACCTCGGTAATGGGCGTCTTTTCTCGGACAAATTCCGGGACCAGATCCCCTAATTGGGCGAAGCGGGGCCGCAGCGCTTCCTCCACCTTGGCGGTCACGAAAACCCGGGGCGGTTCTTCCCCCCCGACGGCCACGCCGTTCACCATGATCTTTTGACTGGCCCGTTTGGAAAAGCTGAACGGGTCGTAGGAAAGCTTGGTCTCGGCATCAAAACTGCCCCGGGCCCTTTCCTCGAGATATTTGACCAAGGCACGCCCCACCGGAATTTCGTGGATGCTGTCCTCCGTCAGGCTGACCCGGATAGTGTCCCCCAAGCCGTCGAGCAGGAGCGAGCCGATCCCGATGGCGCTTTTGATCCGGCCATCCTCGCCATCCCCCGCCTCGGTGACCCCCAAATGAAGCGGGTAATTCCAGTCCGGACCCTCCTTTTCGAGGGAGGCGACCAGCAAACGGTAGGCCTCAATCATCACCTTTGGATTCGAAGACTTCATCGAAAAGAGAAAGTTGTGGTAATTCATCTTTCGGGCGATCCGGGCGAACTCCAGGGCGCTCTCCACCATGCCGTGGGGCGAGTCGCCGTATCGGTTCATAATCCGGTCGGAAAGGGATCCGTGGTTGGTGCCGATGCGCAGGGCCAGCTTCCGCTCCTGCAGGAGCTTCACCAGCGGGGTGAAGGTTTCTTCGATCCGGGCCAACTCCTCGGCGTACTGGTCGTCGGTGTATTCCCGCACGGCAAACTTCTTTTTGTCGGCAAAATTGCCGGGATTAATCCGGACCTTGTCGACCCATTGGGCCGCCTCCATGGCCGCATCGGGCTTGAAATGGATGTCCGCCACGATCGGCACCTCGCAACCGGCGGCGACCAACTCCTGCTTGATGAGCTTGAGGTTGGCCGCGTCCTTCACGGTCGGGGCGGTAATGCGGACGATCTGGCAACCCGCCTTGACGAGATCAAGGGTCTGCTTGACCGAAGCGGCGGTGTCCATGGTGTCGCAAGTGATCATGCTCTGCACGACGATCGGGTTGGGCCCCCCGATGCCGACCTTCCCCACGTTCACCTCCCGGGTTGGGCGGCGGGCGTAGCGATAGGGATGGGGGCCGGGGCCGGTCATTTCTTTTCCGGGGCCGGGCGAAAGACCGGCATCTCCGTGGATTCGGCAGGTTTGTCCATGCGGCGTTTCAGCCTAAGGGAATCGTGGTAGGTGACCAAGAGGAAGAAGCCAGCCAGCAAGATGACGAAGGCCGTTTGAATCCGCTCCACTGTTTTGGCCTGCAACGTGCGGCGCCGCACCGCCTCAACCAGGGAAAAGAGGATGTGCCCGCCATCGAGCACCGGGATCGGCAAGAGGTTAAGCACCGCCAGATTCACATTGAGGATGACGCTGAAATACAGCACCAGGCGCGGGTCGGTCTGCAGAAGGGAAACCAAACGCTCAAAAATCCCCAGCGGGCCGCTCAGGTGCTGGACGCCCACATTCGAAGCCGGGGCCACCAGGGCTCGCAGGGTGCGGAAGACAAGCCCGGCGGCGGAACTAACCTGCTCCTGGGGCGTAGGCCGGGTGATCCGAATGTCGCTGGGTCTCCAGACCACCCCGATCATCCGTTCCTTCCGGTTGAGAGCCTGTTCCGGACGGAGATTCACGATGCGGACATTTCCTTGAGAGTCCTCCACCCCGATCGCCAACGACTCTTGACCGGATTCCACCGCCGCCTTCACCGCCGCAGGGTTCCAAATCTTGGCGCCATCCACGCTCACCAGGTTTTCTCCCGGTAAAATGCCTGCGCGGGCCGCCGGACCGCCCTCGATCACCTGATCCACCCGCGCCGGTTGGGCCGGGTACATTTCAAAACCCAGCCGGCGCAATCCCTCCAACTCCGGATCCGGCTCGGGCCGAACCCGCGCTGTGACAATTTCCGCTCCGTCCCGATCCAGCTCCAGCAGGATCTCGTGATCGATACCCAGCAGAATGCTTTCCACCACCGCACCGGGGCGGCCGGCCCAGCGCTCGGGGCGCTGTCCGTCGATCGCCAGGATCTTATCTCCCGGCAGGATACCGGCTTGGGCGGCCGGGGAGCCGGGCTCCACCCAACCGATCGTCGTCGTGCGATAGGTCAGGTTGGTGGGAACACCCAAGATCCAGACACCGACCGCACAAACCACCCCCAGAGCCAAGCTGGCTAACGGACCGGCGAACGCCGTGATGATTTTGGCCCCGGGCGAGGCTGGAGGCAGGTCCTTGTGCTCTTCCCCCGGCTTGCCCTCTAACCCCTCGGCCGGGCTCATTTGCGGAAGCTGCACAAAACCGCCCAGGGGAAGCAGATTGATTTGCCATTCCACCCCGTCAATCACCTTGCCGTAAATTTTCGGCCCGAAGCCGATCGCAAAACGCTCCACCACCAGCCCCATTCGCCGCGCGGCCCAGAAATGACCGAACTCATGGGCGGCCACGGTCAGTCCAAAGAGAACCATGGCCACCACCACCGTGCCGACCACGGTCACCACATCCCCCCAGGGGGGCGGCAGCACGGCAATCACTTGGCGGCTCCCAGCCTTTTTCGGGCCTCGGCCCGCGCCCAACCATCGGCCGCAATGATGGCCGCGAGGTCCGGTTCGGGGATGTTTTGGTGGGAGGACATCACGCGTTCCACAACTTCCCAGATCTTCGGGAAAGGAATTTTTTCGTCGAGAAAAGCCTCCACCGCCACTTCGTTGGCCGCATTGAACACCCCGGGCAGGGTTCCCCCCGCCTCCCCCGCCTCCCGAGCCAGCCGCAAGGCGGGGAACCGCTTTGCGTCCGGCTTTTCAAAGGTGAGGGTGCCGAGCTTGGGCAGGTCGAGGGGGGGGAGGCCGCTGGGTCGGCGCTCCGGATAGGTAATCGCATACTGGATGGGAAAACACATGTCGGTGACGCTGAGTTGGGCCAGCACCGAGCCGTCCACAAACTCCACCATCGAATGGACGATGCTTTGCGGATGAACCACCACATCCACTTGGGCCATCGGCAACCCGAAGAGCCAATGGGCCTCGATCATTTCCAGTCCCTTGTTAAACATCGTGGCGGAATCGATGGTGATTTTTTTGCCCATCGACCAGGTGGGATGCTGGAGGGCCTGGGCCACGGTCACCTTGGCCATCTCCTTGGCGGGCATCTGCCGGAACGGTCCGCCGGAAGCGGTCAGGATGATTTTGCGGACCTCCTTGCCATTGGCGCCCTGCAAACATTGGAAAATGGCATTGTGTTCGCTGTCGACCGGCAAAACTTGGCGTTTTTTCTTCTTGGCCTCTCCCATCACGGCGGAACCTGCCAGGACGAGGATCTCCTTGCTGGCCACCGCCAGATCCTTGCCGGTGCGGAGTGCGGCCAAGGCCGGGGCCAAACCCGCCGTGCCGACAATGGCCACCAACACCATGTCCGCTTCCGTCTCCTCCACCATCCGCGCCAGGCCTGCGGAACCTTCAAAAAGCCGGGTCCCCTTCGGCAGATGGAGGCGCACCTTTTCCGCCGCCTTGGGATCGGCAACCGCCAAGGCGGAGACCCCAAACTCCTTCGCCTGCTCCAGCAGACGGGCCGTACTTTTGGCCACCCCCAGACCGACTAGCTTCATCTTCCCGGGAAGGGCGCGGGCCACCTTGCAGGTGCTTTCCCCGATCGAACCACTCGACCCAAGCAGAATGACGCGCTTCATACCCTCCCCATCAGGATCAGATATCCATAAAACACCGGCAGGCTGAACAGGAGGCTGTCAACCAGATCCAACGCTCCGCCGATTCCCGGGAGGAATCTGCCGGAATCCTGCATGCGGGCATCCCGTTTCACCACGGACTCGCCCAAATCGCCCAGCACGCTCACTCCCGCCAGCAGCAGTCCCAACCCCCAGGCCTGTACCCCGCCCACGGGGGCGAGGGCTTCGGGAAAAAGCTGGACCAGGCCTACGCTGGTCAGCAGGGCTGCCAAAATGCCCCCCACCAATCCTTCCCAGGTTTTTTTGGGGCTGATCAG
>VHDM01000017.1 GCA_016876055.1 Verrucomicrobiota bacterium | reverse complement strand
TTAGGTGGAAGGATGAGGATTAGGTTCGGGCGGTTAGGGACAACCGCCCCTACCAGGCAAAAACGTTACTTAGGCCAAAACAAACGCGGGTTTAGGATTTCTCTTCGGCGGGGGGTTCGAGCTCGGATATGATCTGAAGGATCCGGTCGCCGCGCTTCTGGGCCTCGTCGAACTTAAAGTGGAGCTTGGGGGTGTATTTGATGTGCAGGGCCTTGTTGATTTCCGACTGCCACTCCTCCTTGAGGGCGTTCAGGTCGTGGAGGATCTGCTCGTCAGGTGTGCGGCCGTCGAGATGGGAAACGAAAACGGTAGCGTGGCGAAGATCAGGGCTTACATCCACGCCGGTGATGGTGAGAAGCATTCCTTCCAAGGTGCGCTCCCGGCTGACGAGCCGGGCGAGAACGCCGCGAATTGATTCAGAGACTCGGACTAGTCGGCGGGATGACATAGGGGGTTAGATTAAGATGAAGATGAAGATTAAGAAACGTCCGACGATCAGAGGGTTTGGGGGACTTTTTCGAGCTGGTAGCACTCGATGATGTCGCCTTCCTCGTACTCGTCGAAATTGCCCAGCCGGATTCCGCACTCGAGGCCTTGACGCACCTCGTTGACGTCCTCCTGGAACCGCTTGAGGGTGACGACGCCGCCGTCGTAAATCGGCTGCTTCTTGCGGATGACGCGGGCGCGGCCGCTCTTGGTGATCCGGCCGCTCTGCACCTGGGAGCCGGCGACCATGAACTTGGAGAGCTCGAACACCTTTTTGACGATCGCGGTGCCCAACGGGGTTTCGCGCAGTTCCGGATCGAGCATGCCGGTCATGGCTTCCTTCACCTGGTCGACCAGCTCGTAAATGATGCTGAACAGCTTGATCTGGATGCCCTCGCGCTTGGCGGCGTTGGCGGCGGAGTTGTCGGTCTTGGTGTTGAAGCCGATGACGACGGCGCCGGAGGCCTTGGCGAGAAGAATGTCGGACTCGGAGATCGGGCCGATAGCGGAGAGGACGATATCGAGATCGATCTTCTGGCTCTGGATCTTGCGGAGGGATTCGGTGATAGCCTCGACGGAGCCCTGCACGTCGCCCTTAAGGATGATCCTGAGGCACTTCTTCTGCCCCTCGGCGATGCTGGCGAAAAGATTTTCCAAGGTGACGTTGCCGGGCGTGCCGGTGGGGCCGGCGGCGAGACGGGTGGTGCGGTCGGCCTCCTGTCGCTCTTCCATGATGGAGCGCGCCTCACGCTCAGATCCGACGACGACGACCTCTTCGCCAGGCGCCGGAGCGCCGGTGATGCCGATGATGCGGGCAGGGGTGGACGGCCCGGCTTCCTTGATGCTTTCGCCGGTATCGCTGAGGAGGGCCTTCACTTTGCCCATGTGAGGTCCACAAACGAAGGAGTCGCCGACTTTCAGGTTGCCCTGTTGGACAAGAACGGTGGAGGTGGGGCCGCGGCCGGTCTCGATCTGGGTCTCAATGACGCGGGCGCGGGCATGGCCGGTGGGGTCGGCACGCAGCTCGAGCACATCAGCCTGCAAGCCGATCATCTCGAGAAGCTTTTCGATGCCGGTGCCCTTAGTGGCGGAAACTTCGCAAACGACGGTCTGGCCGCCCCACTCCTCGGGGGCGAGGCCCTGTTCCTGCAATTGTCCCTTTACGCGGTCGAGGTTGGCTCCAGGAAGGTCGATCTTGTTGATCGCGACCATCACGGTGACCTTGGCGGCCTGGGCGTGCTTGAGGGCCTCGAGGGTCTGGGGCTTGATGCCGTCATCGGCGGCGACGACGAGGACGACGATGTCCGTGACGGTGGCCCCGCGGGCGCGCATGGCGGTGAAAGCCTCGTGGCCGGGGGTGTCGAGGAAGGTGATGCTCTGGTTGCCGCGCTTTACGGAGTAGGCGCCGATGTGCTGGGTGATGCCGCCGGCCTCGCCCGCGGCAACCTTGGTGCGGCGGATGGCGTCGAGCAGGGAGGTTTTGCCGTGGTCGACGTGACCCATGAAGGTGACGACCGGCGGACGCGGCTTGAGGTTGGCGGAAAGGACGGGCTTGGGTTTGGGCGGCTCGACGACGGGCGCGACCTTATGGACGCCGCCGCCTTCCTTGCGTTTTTCCGCCATGAAGACGAAGCCGCGCTTTTCGCAAATCTTTTTGGCGACGGGCTCCTCGAGCGTCTGGTTGAGCGTGGCGAAAACATTCATCTCCATCAGCTCGTGGATGAGCTGGAAGGGTTTCAGGTTGAGCCGGGTGGCCAGGTCGCGGACCTGGATCGGCGGCTTCATCTGGATGATCTTGGATTCGTCGACGACGCTCTCGGCGACCGGGGTTTCGACGGCGGCAGAGACGGCCGCGGGCTCAGGTGCGGGTGTGGCAACCGCGGCGGGAGCTACAGGCGCGGGTTCCGCCGGGGCAGCGGTGGCCGCAGCCTTGGTCTTGGCGGTGGTTTTCTTGGCCGGCGCTTCCTTACCGGCAGCGGCCTTAGTGGCGCGGGGCTTTTTGGGCGCGGCGGTAGCCCCTTCCGTGGCTGGCGTCTTTTTGGCGGACGAGGTGGCCATGCCGGCGGGGGGAGGGACTTAGGACTTGGCGGCTGCGAGGGCCGCCTGGGCCTTAGTCAGGATCTCCTTGGCTTGTTCGGGGGTGAGGTCGGGAACGGCTTCCGCAAGGTCAGTCTCGGTCGCCTCGACGAGGGCTTCCACCGTGCTGAAGCCGACCGAGGCGATCTTCTGGGCGAGTGCGACTTCGATGCCGAGGGCGGTGGCGAGGCTTTGAACGGCCTGCTCGAGTTTCTGCTCGAAGCCGACGACCTCGGTCTTGTCCTCCTCGACGTCGATATGCCAACCGGTGAGGCGACTGGCGAGGCGGGCGTTGTGGCCTTTGCGGCCGATGGCGAGGGAAAGGTTTTCGGCGTCGACGAGGGCGCGGACGCGGTGGCTGGTCTCGTCGATCTCGATCTTGCGGAGCTTGGCCGGTTTCAGGGCTTCGATGACGAGCTCGTGAATGTTGGGAGACCAGCGGAACAGGTCGACCTTCTCGTTGTTGAGCTCGCGGACGATGTTCTTCACGCGGGAACCGCGGATGCCGACGCAGGCACCGACGGGGTCAACTTTTTCGACATCCGACCAGACGGCGATCTTGGTGCGGAAGCCGGGCTCGCGGGCGAGGGACTTGATCTGGACGACGCCATCAGCCAACTCGGCGACCTCGAGGCTGAGGAGGCGCCGCACGAAGTCATGGCTGGCGCGGGAGAGAATGATCTCCGGGCCGCGTTGGCCCTGTTGGACGGCGAGGACAAGGGCGCGGATGCGTTCGCCGGGGGTGTACTCCTCGGTGGGGACGCGTTCGCGGGCGGGCATGATTCCCTCGAACTTGCCGAGATCGATGACGACGTCGGCCCGGTCGAAACGGCGGACGGTGCCGGCGACAATGTCGCCGACGCGGCCCTGGAACTCCTCCATGATCATGGTTTTTTCGATGGAGCGGAGGTTCTGGTTCATGGCCTGCTTGAAGACCTGGGCGGCGATGCGGCCGAACTGCTTGGCATCGAGTTCGATCTCAACGAGATCGCCGAGGCGGGCGGAGGGGTTGACGGAGCGGGCTTTGACGATGGAGATCTCCTCGGGATTCGGGCGGGCGCGGTCGGTGGCCTTGAGCTTGGCGAACATCTGGATCTTACCGGTCTTGGCGTCGAGGGCGACGCGAACCTCGGTCTCGAGCGGGTAGGTTTTGTGGGCGGCGGTGACGAGAGCGCTTTCGATCACGGAGGCCATGACTTTCCGGCTAATGCCCTTCTCCTTTTCCATGTAATCGAGTACCGTGAGAAAGTCTTGAGTGTTCATATTGTTTCCGTGTTTGAGTTATGGGAGAAGGCTTTTGGCGAAAAAAAGGGTGGAAACCACTCGAGTTCCCACCCAACCACCGCCGAGAGTCAACTCCTTGAATATCATAACCAAATGCAGAATCCGGTCAATCCACGAAACAAGGCGCCTTCCGTATGCCTAAATCCTTGAAGCAAGGCAGAATTGGGTTGATCGCCGGCCGAGGGGTCTACCCGAGCATGGTGTTGGATGGCGCCCGGGAGGCAAAGGAGGAGTTGGTGGTGGCCGCCTGGGAAGGGGAGACCGAGGCCTCGGTGGCGTCGCGGGGCCGCCCGGCGGAGTGGTTGCGGGTGGGGCAGTTGGGCGGGCTGGTGAAGTTCTTCAAAAAGCAGGGGGTGGATCGGGCCATCTTCGCCGGGCAGATTACGCCGAAGCGTCTGTACGACCTGCGGCCTGACCTGAAGGCGCTCTGGATTCTGGCGCAGTTGAAAGAGCGCAATGCGGCAACGTTGTTTGGCGCGGTCGTGAGGGAGCTGGAAAATGCTGGCATTCGTGTCCTGCCGGCGACGACTTTTATGGAAGAGCATCTGGCCAAGCCGGGGCTGATCGCAGGGCCGCAGCCGCCGCGGCATCTTTCGGCCGACATCCAATTTGGATGGCCGCTGGCAAAGTCGCTCGCGCGAATGAACATCGGCCAGAGTTTGGTGGTGCGGAAGGGGACGGTGATGGCGGTGGAGGGTTTTGACGGGACGGATGCGACGCTGAAACGGGGCGGCCAGATTGCCGGGCAGGATGCGACCGCGCTGAAGGTGACCTCGCCGACGCAG
This sequence comes from Verrucomicrobiota bacterium, assembly GCA_016876055.1. Taxonomy (GTDB): domain Bacteria; phylum Verrucomicrobiota; class Verrucomicrobiia; order Methylacidiphilales; family Verrucolacustridaceae; genus Verrucolacustris. Next base: position 14,444 of record VHDM01000017.1, on the reverse strand, counting down.
GACATGCGCTTCGACGTGCCGGTGATCGGGCCACGGACCATCCAAAGTGCCGCGGAGGGCAAGGTCAGGGTGGTTGTGCTGGAGGCGGGGCGGACGCTGGTGCTGAAAGTGGAGGAGGTGAAGCGTTTGGCTACCCAGAACAAGATCACGGTGTGGGGCCATCGTGGGAGGACGGGAAAATGAGCGTTCCGGTGAAGGTGGGGGTCGTGGGCGTGGGTCATATGGGCAAGGAGCACGCGCGGATTTACGCGGAGTCGGCCAAGGCAGAGTTGGTGGGCGTGTTCGACACCGATCCGCACATCGCCAAAAAAATCGCCGACAAGTGCCGGACGCGGGCTTTTGCGTCCTTGCCGGAGATGGTGGCAGTGGTGGAGGCGGTCAGTGTGGTGACGCCGACGATCAACCACCTCGCTTCGGCCGAACCGTTTTTGAAAAAAGGCCGGCATGTGCTGGTGGAAAAGCCGATCGCGATGGACACCCAAGAAGCGCGGGAGTTGGTGACGCTGGCGGAGAGGAACGGGGCGAAGTTGGCGGTGGGGCATGTGGAGCGGTTTAACCCGGTGTTGGCGGCCTTAGAAGAGCGGTTGGGTCGGGCGCGGTTCATCGAGGCGCACCGGTTGTCCCCGTACCCGGGTCGGAGCACCGACATCGGCGTGGTGATGGACCTGATGATCCATGACCTGGAAATCATCCTGCATTTGGTGCGGTCGCCGGTGACGTCGGTGGACGCGGTGGGCGTGCCGGTATTGAGCAAAGGCGAAGATATCGCCAACGCCCGGATCCGTTTTGCAAACGGCTGCGTGGCCAATATCACGACGAGCCGGATCAGCCCGGAGAAGCTGCGGAAGATCCGAGTGTTCCAGGACGACGCCTACCTATCCCTCGATTACATGAAGCAGGAGGGGGAAATTTACCGGCGCGAAGATGGCAAGATCACGCGGGACAAGATTCCGGTGCGAAAGGGGGAACCTCTCAAGAATCAGCTGGAGGAGTTTTTGGATAATGTGCGGCACGACACCGACCCGCGCGTGGCAGGCACGCACGGGTTCGAGGCGCTGCAGCTGGCCTCGCAAATCTGCGGGCAGATGACGCCGATCGGCCCATGAAGTCCGCCCCCTTGGATCAGCTCTCCATCTATGTAGTGGCGGGGGAAGTAAGCGGGGACCGATTGGCGGCCGACCTCGTGAGGGCGCTCAAGAAGCGAAATCCAGAATTGAGGGCTTACGGGGTGGGCGGACCGATGCTGCGGGCGGCGGGGCAGGAGCAGAGTTTCGACTTGGCGAGGCACGCGGTGGTGGGACTGACCGATGTGCTGAAAAATCTGCCGAGGTTCCTGATGTTTTTCCGGCAGGTAAAGGCGGAGATCGTCAAACTCAAGCCGGACGTGGTGGTGCTGGTGGACTATCCGGGGTTCAACCTGCGATTGGCAAAGGCGCTCCACCGGGAGAACCCTCCGCCGGCGATTATTTATTATGTGAGTCCCCAGGTGTGGGCATGGAAGGCGGGCCGGGCCAGGACGATGGAGCGGGTTCTGGAAAGGCTGCTGGTGATTTTTCCGTTTGAGGTGGCTTGGTTCGCCCGGCACGCACCCAACCTCAAGACCAAGTGGGTCGGGCATCCGCTGGCGGGTCGATGGATGGACCAGGGCAAGACCCAGGCTCCGGACGGAAGTTCATGCATCGCCTTGTTGCCGGGGAGCCGGCCCAAGGAAATCGCACGGCATTGGCCCGTGTTGCTGGAGACGGCGGCCCAGATCGTGCAGGAACAGCGGAACGTGCGGTTCGTTTCCCTGGCGACGGGGCCGGAAATGCGCCAACAATTGGAGGCGGAGTGGGCCAGGTTTCCCAAGAGCGGAGTCAGTCTGGACATTGTCTCGGGGCAGTCGTTGACGCTGTTGAACCGCTGCACGATGGCGATCGTCGCCTCGGGTACGGCAACCTTGGAGTGTGCAGTGGCCGGTCTGCCGATGCTGGTGATTTACAAGACTTCCTGGTTCACCTACCTGCTGGGGCGGTTGGTGGTGAAGCTGCCCTACCTTTCCATGGTCAACGTGCTGGCCGGGGAAAAGGTTGTACCGGAGTTTTTACAGGGTGACGCGACCCCGCCGCGATTGACCATGGCGGCGCTACGGATTTTGCGAAACCCGCGGGGCACGGAACAGATGGTGCGCCGGATTCGGGAGGTGGCGGCCCAACTGGGCGGGCCGGGAGCGGCGGAACGGGCCGCGGAGGAAGTGGAGGAGGCGATCCGACTACGGCGAGCCCTTGTGAAGGCAGCAGAGGAAAAAGATGAAGCCCTGGCGCCTAGTTGAGTTCATTTATTTCCCAAATTTTGACCTCTGACCCCAAACCATAAAAAATGCCCCTATAATTAGCTTACTCTTAGGGGTTTGCATGACCTCTGACCCCAAAACCGAAAAATTAGGGATATGGAGGGAAATTAGTGGTCGCGGCGCAAGAGCGCGTCGGCGATCGCGAGGAGAGCGTCAGCACGGGAACCCAGCGGGCGAAGGGCTGAGCGGGCCGCTTGCGTCAGGCGGTCAGCCTCCCGGCGGGCCCCGGCCAGGCCGAGAAGACGTGGGTAAGTGGCTTTGCCGGAGGACCGGTCTTTACCGATACTCTTGCCGAGCTTTTCCTTGGTGGAAACAATGTCGAGGATGTCGTCAATGACCTGAAAGGCGAGGCCGAGGGCACGCCCAAACTTGGTGAGGTGGGATAGGGTGCGGGCCTCGGCCCCGGCGGACATGGCGCCGAGGCGGAGCGAAATGGTGATGAGGGCTCCGGTCTTTGCGCGGTGGATCTCGACAAGTTTTTTGAGCGGGATGCGTTTTTTTTCCGAATCCAGATCCAGGACCTGGCCGGCAATGAGGCCAAGGCTGCCGGAGGCTTGGGCGAGCTCCGCGACGAGATCCGCGCCAGCGTAGCGGCGGTTGGGCTTGGTGCGGGCGACGGAGGCAAAGGCCTCGGTAAGAAGTCCGTCTCCGGCGAGAACGGCGACGGCCTCACCGAACACCTTGTGGTTGGTGGGGCGGCCGCGCCGGAAGTCGTCGTCATCCATGCAAGGCAGATCGTCGTGGATGAGGGAGTAGGTGTGGATGCATTCCACGGCGCAGGCGGCGGGCAGGGCGGCGGTTTCGTGGCCGCCAGCGGCCCGGGCGGCGGCGAGGCAAAGGATGGGGCGGAGACGCTTGCCACCGGCCAGCAGGCTGTAGCGCATGGCCTGGTGGATGAGGGCGGGATGGGCCTTTTTGGAGATGAGTTGGTCAAGGGCCTTTTCGACCATGGGCAGGCGGGACTTCCAGTAGGCCTCGGGTTTCATCGCGGAGGCTGATTTGAGAAAGGGATGGGCAGAAAGGCAAGCCGGTAAGGTGGCGGGTTGGATTCGGTCGAGACATCCTCTATTCTTCCCGAATGCCCACAGAACCTTGGAAAATCGGAGATCGGACCTTTCAGTCCCGGCTTTTGGTGGGGACCGGCAAGTTTCCATCCGTCTCGGCGATGCAGTCGGCACTGGAGGCGAGCGGGACCGAAATTGTCACGGTGGCCTTGAGGCGGGTGGATTTGACCGGCCAGAAGGATCCGCAGGCCGACATGCTCGAGGAGATCGACCAGGAGAAGTATCTGGTTCTGGCGAATACGAGCGGGGCGATGAATGCAGAGGAGGCGGTACGATTGGCCCGCTTGGCCGTGGCGGCAGGGTTACCTAAATGGGTGAAATTGGAGATTCATCCCGATCCGCGGTATTTGTTGCCGGATCCGATTGAGACGCTGAAGGCCACGGAAATCCTGGCCAAGGAGGGGTTCACGATTTTGCCCTATATCAACGCCGATCCGGTCTTGGCGAAGCGATTGGAGGAGGCGGGGGCGGCAACGGTGATGCCGTTGGGCGCGCCGATCGGGTCGAACCGCGGGTTGGAGACCCGGGCGCAGATTGAAATTATTATCGAGCAGGCGCGGGTGCCGGTGATTGTGGACGCGGGGCTGGGAGCACCTTCCCATGCGGCGGCAGCTCTGGAGATGGGAGCGGATGGGGTGTTGATCAACACAGCGATTGCGGTGGCTGAGGATCCGGCGGCGATGGCCACGGCTTTTCGGCTGGGAGTGGAGGCAGGGCGGTGGGCGTATGAGTCAGGCTTGGGTCCGGTCCGGAGGGTAGCTTCCGCGACCAGTCCGTTGACCGGATTTCTCGACGAATGAGCGGTTGGCCGGGTAGCGCCCTCGAAGGGCTGCCTTTTGGGCAGTCGGCGCAGGTAGCGCGGTTTGAGGAGCTGATGTTCGGCCCGGTCCGGCTGGAAGAACTGGCCGAGCAAGCCAGATGGGAGACGCGGAAATATTTTGGACGGACGATGCGTCTTTTTGCCCCGCTTTATCTTTCCAACGAGTGTGTGAATACCTGCCAGTATTGTGGTTTTTCCAAGGATAACCCAATTCGGCGAGTCACCCTGAAGCCGGAAGAGGTGGAGGCAGAGGCGCGGCATCTGGCGGGAACGGGTTTTCGCAGTGTCCTCCTGGTGAGTGGAGAGCATCCGCGTGAGGTGCCGGTTGACTACCTCTCGGAATGTGTGCGGAGAACGGTGCCGCTTTTTCCGACCGTGGCGATTGAGGTGGCGCCTTTGGAAGTGGAGGAATATCGGCCGGTGGTGGCGGCGGGAGCGGAGGGATTGGTGCTTTATCAGGAGACTTATGACCGGGCGGCCTATGCGGAGATGCATGTGTCGGGTCCGAAACGGAACTTTGACGAGCGGTTACTGGGTCCGGAAAGAGGATATGAGGCGGGCTTTCGCAGGATTGGGGTGGGCGTCCTGATCGGCTTGGCGGACTGGAGAAAGGAGTTGGTGGCGTTGGCCGGGCACCTTTCCCATTTGATGAGGGTCGGTTGGCGCGCGCAGATCACCCTGGCTCTGCCGCGGCTGCGGCCGGCGGCGGGAGGTTTCCAGCCAAGGGTGGCGATGTCCGACCGCGATTTTGTGCGGGCCATCTGCGCGTACCGGGTGGCGTTCCCGCAAGCCGGGATCGTGCTTTCAACCCGGGAGCCCAAGAAATTAAGGAATGGGCTGATGGAACTGGGAGTGACAATGATGAGCGCGGGTTCGGAAACCGAGCCGGGCGGATACACGGGCGTGGGGAAGGAGAGGCTGCATCGGACGGTGCGGGGTCGGGAGGTGGCGCTGGAGGCCAGTGAGTGGGAACGCGCGCAGGCGACCGAGCAGTTCGAGATTTCCGATGAGCGGAGTGCCGAGGAACTGGGCATGGCGCTCCGGCAGCGCGGGCTGGATCCGGTCTGGAAGGATTGGGACCGGGCCCTGACGTCCTGAGCCATGGCCAATAAAGTCACCGTGTTTGCGAACGGGAAAGCCCGGCAGGTTTCGGCTGAGCAGACGGTGGCGGAGATGGTTCGGGATCTCAAACTGACGCCCGCGGCGGTCCTGGTGGAACGCAACGGGCGGGCCCTGCTGCGGCAGGAGTGGGAAAAGGAAAGGGTCGAGCACGGGGACCGGCTGGAATTTGTGAAAGTGGTGGCGGGGGGTTAGCGCGAGGGGCCGGGCAACCCGGCAGGCCACGGGACACGGCGGCGGAGAAGCCAGGAGACGCCGATGAGATCCTGAATTCCGACCCAGGCCCGGCCGGCGATGGTGTATTTGGAGACGCCGGCGCGGCGGGGACGGTGGCGAACCGGTTTCTCCCCAAGTTTCAGGCCAGCGGCACCAAGCAGCGCGGGCAAATAACGGTGCATGCCCTTAAAAGGAACGAGGAAGCGGACGTCCTCGCGCTTGATGACTTTCAGGGAGCAGCCGGTGTCGTGGGCGCCATCGAGAAGAACGGAACGGCGGATGGCATTGGCAATTTTTGAGGCCACCCGTTTTTGCCAGGAGTCGCGCCGTGGGGTGCGGATACCACAAGCAAAGTCGGCTTTTCCGGTCCGGATGAGATCCAGCAAGGCCGGCAGATCCGCGGGATCGTTTTGGCCGTCCCCGTCCATCATGGCGGCGTAGGGGCGGGTGGCGGCAAGGAGGCCGGCGTAGAGGGCGGGACCCTGGCCGAGGTTTTTGGAAAAATGAATGACGTGAATTCCTTTTTCTTGCTTGAGCAAGGCGGGGGTGCGGTCGCAGCTGCCGTCGTCCACCGCGATCATTTCGGCTCCGGGCACGGCGGTTCTGGCCTCGGCGATGACGGCCGAAACATTTTCCTCCTCGTTGAAAAAGGGAATGATGAGTGAGAGGTCGGCTGACATGGATTATTTCTGGAAAAGGAGGGAAGGCATGCGAGAGAACAGCTTGGGGGCCATCCGCGGGCCCACTTTGCCCCAGACGCGGTTAGCGCCGAGGGCAATGAGCCAAGTGTAGAGCATGGAAAGCGGGATCGAGACGAGGACATCGGTGGGATAGTGGTCACCCGTGTAGACTCGGCCGAGGGCAACGAGGGCCAAAAAAATCCAGGGCCAACGCAGGGTGGGACCCCAGACCAAGCGGGCGCTCATGACGGCGGCGGTGGCGTTGGCGACGTGCGAGGAGGGCAGGGAACGGCCGTGCTGGACGTCTTCTTCAGGAAGGCCGGAGATCCGCACGGCGGCCTCCCAGCGCTGGCCGGCCGGGCCCGGGCTGACTTCCCGGACTCCCTCGACGGCCTCATACGGGCGCGGACGATCAAAGAAATGTTTCAGTTGGTTGCACAGGGGATCGCCGATGGCGATGCCGAGGAGCGTTAAGGCGACCCAGCCTTTGGCCTGATCCCGCGCCTTGAAAAGGAGGATGGCGGCGGTGATGAGCAGGATGGGGGTCCAGAGCTTGCCGTCGGCAAGAAGGTTGAAAAAGAGATCCAGGCCCGCGTGGTTGAAGCCACGGTTGATCCAGCGAAGGACCTGCAGATCCAGGGAATAGACTTGGGGGATCAAGTTCATGAAGGTAAGTTAGGAAAAATGCTACGCCAAGCCGTTTGCTTCTCGTTGATTTTGATCCTCTTGGGCCTGCCCCTGCCGGCCCAAGACCTGAATCAACCCTCAGCCCGTCTTAAAGCGGAAAAAAAGGATACCTCCACTTGGGCGGGAAAAGTTCCCGAAAATCCGACCCCCCGGCAGATGCAAAACTTCCTTTGGAGGACCCTGGTGATGAAGGATCTGATCCTGCAAGGGCGGGTACAAAGCGGAGAAAAAAAGATTCCCGTGGTCGTCCGGACGAGAGACCGGCTGATTCAATTTGAGTTTCAGGACCGACCCCTGCAAATCCGGGTGCGTTTCGCCCCAGAAGGGAGCCTGGTCCAGAAAAGGGGTAAATCCGATGCCGTCTGGCAGGTGGTTACGGGTACCGAGAAGACCAAGGAGGTAGCGGGGACGGATCTGGCCTATGAGGATCTGGGAATCGATTTTCTGCGTTGGCCCGATGTAACGTTGGTCGGTACCGACAACATTATGATGCTGGACTGTTGGACCTATGAGGCGAATCCTCCGGTGGAGAGTAACTACGCCAAGGTGCGCTACTGGATCAGTAAGACCTACCTCACGATGATCCGGGCGGACGGCCTCAATGCGAAGGGCCAGGCGATCAAGCGGTTCACTTTTAACAGCGTGATTGAAGCGGAGGACACGGTGGTGATCGGGGAGATGAAGGTGGCCAGCTTGACCCCTGGCACCGACGTTTCCGCGTCCCGGACTTTCGTGCAGATCGAGACGGTGGCAAAGGGGTCGGGGTTGTAGGAGTGCCTTGAAATACCGGATCGATTTGCACTGCCACTCCCGATTTTCCTCCGATGGGGTGAGCGAACCGGAGGAAATGGTGCAAGCGGCCAAGGAGAGGGGATTGCACGGGTTTGCGATCACCGATCACAACACCTGTGCCTGCGTGGACTATTTTCTTTCCCACGGTTTGATGCGGGAGGACGGGCATCCGGTGAACGACTTTCTGATTCTGCCCGGGCAGGAGATCACCACCTCGGCCGGGCATCTGTTGGCGCTGGGGGTTCGTCTTCCGGATCTGAAGGGGATCGGGCCTGCCGAGGCCGTTGGTTTGATCCAGGAGGCGGGAGGCCTGGCTGTGCCGCCGCATCCTTACGACAATTTTCGGGCGGGGATCCGGGAGAGCATTTTGGACGAGCTGGCCCTGGAGGCCATCGAGGTGTTCAACGCGGCCGTGACCTTTAAAAGGGCCAACCGCCGGGCCTACGATTATGCGACGAAACGGGACTTAGCGATGACTGCGGGAAGCGACGCGCACCACGTGGAGGCGATCGGCACGGCCTGCACCGTGTTGGAATTGCATGATTTCACCGTCAAAGGGGCTTTGGCGGCCATTCGCAAGGGTGCAGCCGGTCTGGAGCAGCGGTACATGAGCAAGACCCAGGCCCTGCGCAAGACCTGGAGCAACGTCTTTCGGCTGCGTCCCCGAAAGAAACGGCACCACATCCCGCACCCGCACCCGTGAAGCACCCGGCCCCAGTCGCCCGGGCAATCATTCTTGGCAACATTGGCGTGGCCTTTGTCGATGTCCTGCTCACGATCAACCATCCGGGCGCGGACTCCTGGATCCGGCAGATTCTTTCGCTCTCCGCCGCCAACTTGATTTCGGGGGCTTGGTGGGAACCGTTCACCTACATGTGGCTCCACGCCCCGCCGGTGGGATTTTGGATCACGCACATTCTTTTCAACATGCTGACGCTTTCTATTTTTGGCGGGCCGGTGGAGTCGCGATTGGGTTCCACGCGGTTCGCGATCCTGTATTTGACTGGGGGATTGGCGGCCGCTTTCTTTTTTCTGGGGCAGGCCTGGTGGGAGGCGGGCTTTTCCGCATCGGTATTGGCCCAAAACCGTCAGGAGATCGTTGGGGCCAGCGGAGCGGTGCTGGCGGTGGTGGCCGCCTTCGCGGTGCATTACCCGGACGCCCGACTGTTTATTTTTCCGATCCCTTTTCCGATCCGGGCTCGGAAAGCCGTCCTATTTTTCATCGGGCTGAGCATTGCTTTCCTCTTTGTTCCGGCCCTCTCCTTTATCGGCCACAGTGCCCACATCGGGGGCCTGGTGGCGGGTTACCTTTTGGCACGCGCCTGGAGAAAAGAAGTTCCCGAGCCTCCCGTCCTGGCGCGCCCGGCCTGGAAGGGGATGGAGGAGATGGCGGCGGCGTTGGCGGTGGCGGAGTTGCCGGAGGCCAAATTCCGCTCCGAACTCCGGGATCTGCTGGATGCGCTGGGGCACGGACACTGGCGTCCGTTGACGACGCGGGAGCGCGCCCTGCTGCGCCGGGCCCATCTGTTGGTGTGAACCTCCGGAGTGGCTGCCGATCCGCCGGCGAGGCGTGGGAAAAGTTTCTCGAATTTTCCCCGGGAAGTCGGGAGATCCTGACCACCAACGAAAATTTAACAGCAAGCATACGGAACCCGGCGGCCCTGCTGGAGGTGCGGAGCATCGGCAAATACCGGATCGAATGGACCGAACTGTCGGCGCGGGCGGATGCTCCCAGCCGCCGCCTCGCGGCCCTGCGGGAATGGCAGCGGGCGGAGCTGGTGCGGCTGGCTTTCAATGATTTTGCCACTTTGCCTCCTGCCGCGGACTCCTCCACCCGTTACACCGCGTTGGCCGAGTTTGTGCTCGGCACAGCCCTGACGCTGGCCCGGGAGAAGGCCCCCGATGCCGATCAGGGTCAGACCCAGGGGTTTTCCATCTTGGCCCTGGGCAAGCTGGGAGCCGCCGACCTGAACTTCTTTTCCGACATTGATCTGATTTTTCTGGCGGGGGCAGGGGACGATGAAGATGCCTGCACGCGGCTGGCCCGGGCGCTGGTCACGGATCTGGATGCCAAGGGAGGGGAACTGGTTTACCGGGTCGACTTGCGGCTTCGCCCCGAAGGCGATCGTGGCCCGCTTGTCTGCACGCAGAAAAGTTTGGAGGATTTCTACAGTGCGTACGGCGAGATTTGGGAGCGGTGCGCCTGGATCCGGGGTCGGCGCGTGGCGGGGGACCAGGAGACGGCCTACGAGGTATTTCAATCCCTGCAGGGCTTTGTCTATCCAAGGGGCTTAACTCCCTCCGCTCTCGGAGAGCTGTTCGAGCAGAAGTCACGGGCCGAGGACGAGCTGATCTCCGTTGGGGACAAGGAGCGCGAAATCAAACGGGGCCGCGGGGGCCTTCGCGAAGTGGAGTTTCCGGTGCTGGGATTGCAGTTGCTGCACGGCGCTGCCCAACCGACCCTGCAAACCCATGACCTGCGCAAGGCGATTCGGAACCTAAAGATCCTCGGCATCCTTCAGGCCGAGGAAGAGCAGGTGCTTTTGGGCGGCTATGATTTTTGGCGGCGGCTGGAGGATTTTCTCCAGATGCGCCAGATCCGGCAGACCCATCTGGTGCCAGCCGACCCTGCGGAAATCGATTCCCTGGCCCGGGCCCTGGGAAAAAAGTCGGGCGCGGTGCTGGAAAAGGAGATCGGGGAGTGCCGGGACCGGGTGCGAAAGGTCTACGAATCCATCTTTGGGGAACTGAAGCCGAAGACGGTGGCGGTTGGAAGTTGGACCTCAAAAATCCCCTGGCGAGATCCGGAGGCGGCCCTGTGCGCTTGGCAGGGCCTTGCGCCTTCCGGGGACGTTCACTCCACCGCCCGCACGCGGGAGAATTTTCACCGCATGCAACCCGTGCTGGAAAGGCGTTTGGCGGAGTGTGTCCGGCCGGATTTGGCCCTGGCGGGGTTCGCCAACTTTGTGCAGTCCTATGGGGCCCGGTCACTCCTGTATGAGAGCCTCTGTGTGAGTCCGAAGGCGTTGGATCTCTTGGTGCGTTTCTTTGAAAGCAGCCGTTTTCTGGGGCCGAGCCTGGTGGCCCGGCCGGAGCTTTTTGAAGAGGTGACGCAGTCGGACCTCGATACCCCGCGCACCGTCGCTGCCCTGCGCAAAGCCTGGAAACTCCCGAAGGATCCGGAGGAGGCATTGGACGATGTGCGTGGATTCGTCCGGGGAGAGGAGTTGCGAATCGCCCTACGGGGCTTGTTGGGTCTGGCCGAGATTTCGGTGCTGCAAGCGGAGCTCACGGCGCTGGCGGATGCGTGCTTAGGCTGGGCTTGGGAGTTTGCCGGGAAAGGAAAATGGGCGTGGATCGGGCTCGGGAAACTAGGCGGGAATGCCTTAAGTTTTGGTTCCGACCTGGACCTGCTGGTGGCGGGGGAAGGGGAGGAGTCGGTCCAGAAAGCGGTGAAGTTTTTGACCGAGGAGCGGGCTTCAGGAGCCCTTTTCAAGGTGGATTTCCGTTTGCGGCCTTACGCCGAGGGAGCTCTGGCGGTGCCGGTAAAGCGGTACGGGGAGTACTACGGCAAGGAAGCCCAGGCGTGGGAGGTGCAGACGCTCTGCCGGGCTCGCGCGATGGCCGGGGCGAAAGAGCCGATCGCCAAGTTTTGGCCGGCGGTGGAGCCAAGGTGGAGGCAACTGGGGTCGGACCCGAAGTTTGTGGAAGAGATGCTGGCGATGCGGGAGCGGATTGCGACCGAGCGGGTGCCCAAGGGAGAGGAAGACCGGGCCTACAAAACCTGCCGGGGAGGCCTGATTGATGTGGAATTTGCCGCCCAGGCGTGGCAGATGCGGCAAGGCCTGGTCGAGCCGGAAACGGGGGAGGTGTTGAAAAAAATGGCCAAGACGGACCGGACGGTTGCCCAGGCCCTTCAGGCCGGACTAAAGTTTTGGTCCATGGTGGAGTGGTGGTTACGGTTGGATGAGGGACGGGGCGGCAGCCTGCTGCCGAAATCCGGGCTCGACCGGGAATGGCTGGCGAAAAAATGCGGTGCCCCCGACGGCCCGGCTTTGCTGAAAGCGGGATCCGAAATGGCCGGGGAAGTTCGTGGTGCTTATGACCAGGTCACGGAGAAGCTGGCGGCGAAGTCGTGAACATCGGAATTCTTGGGGCGGGGATCAGCGGGCTGGTGTGCGGGCGGGCGCTAAAAAAAGCAGGTCTTCAGGTCACGGTGCTGGAGAAATCCCGCAGTTTGTCGGGTCGATGTGCCACCAGGAAATTTGGCGAACACGTCGTGGACCATGGGTTGCAGTATTTCACTTTGCGGGATCCGGCGGTGCGCCGCGAGGTCGAGGAGGTCGCGGGCGTGGAGCTGCAGAAACTGACGGCGCCGATTCTACAGGCGGAGCCGAAAGGCGTGGTTTACCGGGAAGGAGAGGAGCGGTTTTATCTGCGTTCGGGAAACAATCGTTTGGGGAGGCTATTGGCGGCGGGTGTGGAGGTGGTCACGGAAACCGAGGTGCCCAAGCTGGAGAAATCTGGAAAAAAGTGGAGGGCAGGGGGGCGGGAGTTTGACGCGGTCGTGAGCAGCGCCCCCTGGCCGCAAACGGCTGCTTGCCTGGGAATCAAGGTGACGGAGGTAGGATATGAACCCTGTCTCACGGTCCTTTTGGAATATTTGGTTGGAAGATCGACGGCCGAGGGGGCGTATGCGCGCATCGATGGCTCTGGAAACGACCCGCTGGCCTGGATCGCCTGTGAAAATGTGAAAGGAGGCAGGGTAGCGGAAGGATGCACGGTGTATGTCATCCAAGCTTCGCCCGAATACAGTCGCCACCACATCGAGCAAAATCCGGAGTTCTGGGCCAGTGACCTGCAGGTGCGGTTGGAAAAGGCCTGGAATCTCGATTCATCCAAACGCGGGTCCGTCTTCGCCCATCGGTGGCGCTATGCGCGCCGAAAAGAGGGGGCTCCGGCCCCAAAAGATCTGCCCAAGGGGTTTTTTATCTGTGGAGACTCGATGACGGACTCGAGGTTGGAATCGGTTTGGAAAAGTGGTCTGGATGTTGCCAAAAAGATTTTGGAATGAAAAATCCTATGCCCCTACTGGTAAATCTGTAAGGCCGAGCTTCATCGTAGCCGAAAAATTGGCCCCGGCGGAGCGGGGCCCTACAGAGTCTGGGCCTTACAACCTGACCATCACGTGTCTGGGCACGGTGTACTCTTCCAGCGAGAACATGGAGAGATCCTTGCCGTAGCCGGATCGTTTCAGGCCGCCGTGGGGCATTTCGCTGACCAGCAGGAGATGGGTATTGATCCAGGTGCAGCCGTAGCGGAGTTCGGCGGCCACTTGCATGGCTTTGGAGACATCCTTGGTCCAGACGGAGGAGGATAAGCCGTATTCCGAGTCGTTGGCCCAGCGGATCGCCTCCTCCGGGGTTTTGAACTTGGTGACGGAAACCACCGGACCAAACACCTCTTTTTGAACGACTTCATCCTCTTGGCGGGCCCCGGCGAGCAGGGTGGGTTCGAAATAGAAACCTTTGCCCCCAGCCGGGGATCCCCCGGCCACGGTTTTGATATGCTTGGAGTTGCGGGCGCGGGCCACAAAGCCTTTCACCCGTTCGAACTGGGCGGCGGTGACGGAGGGGCCGATGTCGTTCTCCTCGTCCTTGGGTTTGTTGTAGCGGATGGTTTTCACCGCTTTGCCGAGTTCGCTGACCAGGTCGTCGTGGATCTTGGGGCCGGCGTAAACGCGGCAGGCGGCGGTGCAGTCTTGGCCCCCGTTGTAGTAGCCGAACTTTTTCAGGGCGGGGACAACTTCCTCCATGTCGGCGTCGTCGAACACGATGACCGGGGCTTTGCCACCTAGCTCCAAGTGGGTCCGCTTCAGCCCGGCGGCGGCCGCGGCGATGACCTGCGTGCCGGTGGAGACGCTGCCGGTAAGGGAGACCATGCGGACCAAAGGGTGGGAGATGAGAGCCTGACCGGTCATCGGGCCTCGGCCGGTCACGATGTTGGCAACGCCGGAAGGGAGCCGATCCGCGAGAATCCGGCCAAGATAGAGGGCGGTGAGGGGGGTGAACTCCGAGGCCTTGAGAACGATGCTGTTGCCGGCCGCGAGGGCGGGGGCGAGTTTCCACGCGGCCATTTGCAGGGGGAAGTTCCAGGGGGCGATGGAGCCGACCACGCCCACGGGGTCGCGCCGCAGCATGGAGGTGTAACCGGCCATATACTCCCCGGCAGCCGGTCCGGAGAGGCAGCGGGCGGCACCGGCGTAAAAGCGGAAACAGTCGCTCACGGCGGGCATCTCGTCGGCCATGAAGACGGGGCGAGGCTTGCCGGTGTTCTGGCATTCGAGGTCGCCGAAGGTTTCCGCTTCTTGGTCGATGGCATCGGCGATTTTGAGGAGCAGCCCGGCGCGTTCGCCGGGGGTGGTGCGGCCCCAGGTGGCGAAGGCTTTTTCGGCGGCGTGGATGGCGAGGTCGACCTGTTTGGGGGTGGCCTCGGGAATTTTTACGATGATTTCCCCGGTGCGGGGGTTCAGGACCGGCTGGGGATCGCCGTCCCCAGCGACCAGTTTGCCGCCGATGAGGAACCGGGTTTCCGGGGCTAGGGTTCGGGCCGGGCTTTTCGGCATAAGAGAAAAAATACGGAGAGCGAGGGGGGCTGCCAAGCCGAGCCGGAGACGGGGATTGAACCCGTGACCCACGGTTTACGAAACCGTTGCTCTACCGCTGAGCTACTCC
>VHDM01000016.1 GCA_016876055.1 Verrucomicrobiota bacterium | reverse complement strand
AATAAAAAAAGGAAGCGCGTCCGCGCGGTCACCGCCCGCTGGGTCGGCTTTCCCATCGCCGACCGCTTTGTCATCGGCTACGGCCTGGATATGGATCAACGCTACCGCGCGCTTCCCTCCATCCGCGTTTTGCCGGAAGGGATTTGAGACTCGGCCGCTTGTTTCGGATCCCCAAATCCCGCCGGACCTCCACTGGTCTTACTCGGCGATATCCTCATTCCAGAGTTCGGGCTGCGCCCTGATGAAATCTGCCATCATCCGAATGAGTCCCGGCTGATTCAGGATCACTACCGCCACGCCTTGGGACCGCAGAAAGTCCGGCGCCCCGGGAAAGTTCACCGCCTCCCCCACCACCACCCGGGGAATCTTGAACTGCACGATCGTCCCTGCACACATGAAGCACGGACACAACGTGGAGTAGAGGACGGTATCCCGGTAACTCTTTTGCCGTCCCGCATTCATCAGGCAGTCCATCTCCCCATGCAAAATCGCGCTGCCCTTTTGCACCCGCTGATTGTGCCCCCGCCCCACCACCTGCCCACCCCGCACGAGGATCGACCCGATCGGGATCCCGCCTTCCTGCAACCCCAGCCTCGCTTCCGCCTCCGCCTCTTTCATCAATCGGAGATCGTCGGCTGGGTTCATCGATTCAACGTAGTGCCTTCCCAAAAAATGGGAATCGTTACTTCTTCAGGATCGCCACTTTCCTCCTCGTCCCGTAAACCCAAAGAGTGTCGGTAAAAAGAATTGGCGTTCTGACCAGCGGCGGGGACTGCCCGGGCCTCAATGCAGTGCTGCATGGGGTGGTTTCGGCCGCCACCACGCGGGGTTTCGAGGTTCTGGGCTTCCTGGACGGCTACGAGGGACTTCTCAACCCTGTCCGATACCAACGGCTCGATGCGGTCTCCGTCTCCCATATCAGCCATCTCGGCGGTACCATTCTTGGCACCACCAACCGCGGTCGCTTTGTGGCCAAGGTCGGCGGGGGGAAAAAAGCGGAGATTGATCCGGCCATCCTCAGACAGGCGCGGGATACTTGTCGGGGCCTCAACCTCCACGCCCTGATTTGCATCGGCGGGGATGGCTCCCTCTCCACCTCCCTCCAGCTCCAAAAAGCCGGGGTGGATGTCGTCGGAGTGCCCAAAACCATCGACAACGACATTTTGGCCACCGCCTCCTCCTTCGGCTTCGACTCCGCGGTCACCTGCGTGGTCGACAGCCTGGATCGCCTTCACACCACCGCCCGTTCCCATAAGCGGATCATGGTGGTGGAAACCATGGGACGCCACGCTGGCTGGATTGCCCTGCATGGCGGCCTGGCCGGCGGGGCCGATGCCATCCTGATTCCCGAGATTCCGTTCCACCACGCCAAGGTCGCTGCGTTCGCCAAGGAACGCGCCTCGCATGGACTGGCCTCCACCATGATTGTCGTGGCGGAAGGCGCCGTGGCCGCCAAGGGCCAACTCTCCACGATCGCTCCCGGCCTGCGCGGCAAGGGAGAAGTTCGCCTCGGCGGCGTCGCCGAACAGGTGGCCCGGGAAATGGAAAAGCGCACCGGCCAGGAAACCCGGCACGTCGTGCTCGGCCATCTTCAGCGTGGCGGCAACCCCACCGCCTTGGACCGGATTCTCGGCACCCGCTTCGGCGTCGGTGCCATCGAATTGGTCGTGAAAAAGAAATTCAGCCACATGGTCAGTTACCAGAATTACGAGATCGGCGGCGTGCCCATCGCCGAGGCCGTCGCCCGCATCCGCACCGTCCCGCCCCAGGGACAGTTCGTCCACCACGCGCGCGAAATCGGTATCTGCTTCGGCGATTAGCGGCTGGGGGTCGGCGACGGCTTCCCCCCACCCCCCGCCTCTGCGGTGGATCCACGGTCAATCAACTCACACCCGACGGTTCGCGGTTTCATCTCCCCACCGTCCCGGCTGGCCATCCAAAGCTCAAAGCCCGCTTTGCCAAGATTCCCAAACGCCACCGTCGTCAATGCCACCGGCCCGTGCCTGGCCAGTTCTCCGTCGCCCAATCCCACGATGCTCAGATCGCCCGGCAAATGCAGCCCGGCTTGCAAGACCGCCCGCGCCGCCCCGGAAGCCACCGCATCGTTTCCACAGATCACCGCGGTGGGCTGGGATTTTCCTTGGAGGATTCTTTCCATTTCCCTCTCCCCATCCTCGGGGGTTAGGCCCGCCATCGTCGCCTCCCCCACCAGCTCCATCCCCATTTGCGCGGCCCCCTCCCTTACCGCTTTGCAATGCTCGGCATGGCTCCGCTCCGCCGGATGGCCGCCCAAATAGGCCACGGAGCGGTGCCCCTGTTTCCAGACATGGTCCAAAACCAACTGCGCCGCGTGAGCCATATCCCGAACCACCCAGCTGACCCTCGCCCGCCCCGGCGAGACATCTGCCGGATACCTTTGAAAAAAGATCACCGGCAGGCCGGCTTGCATGACCGCCTCCAGGGCCAGCGAGCGGTGTTCCGTGGTGATTTTGGGCAATATGAAAATCGCCTCCGAGCCCCGCCCCATCATCGCCTTCACCTGCGCCGCCTCCCCCCCCTTTTTCTCCCCCGATGCCGCCACCATCACCGAAATTCTCGCGGCTTCCCCCGCCCGCAGCAACCCTCCGGCAATCCCGGCGGCCTCCTCGGATGCCAAATCCGGCACCAGCAGTCCAATCAGCCCGCTCTGTTTGCTCCGCAGGCTCCGCGCCGCCTGGTTGGGCCAGTAGCCCCGTTTTTCCGCCTCCGCCCGGACCCTCGCCTTGGTGGCCGCCCCGATGTCGGGCGCATCATGCAGGGCTTTGGACACCGCCATGACCGAGAGCCCCAGTCCCTCGGCCAGATCGCGCAGCCGGACTCTCACACCGCTTCGGGATCCTCCGCAAACACCCCAGCGAACTCCGCCGGCGTCTTGGCTTCCATCAATTTCCTGCGGATCGCCGGGTTGCGCAGCAGCCGGGCCATCGCCCCCACCAACGCCAGATATTCGGTCACCATCCGGCGCGGGGTTCCGATCACAAAAATGAAATGAATCGTCTCCCCGCTATTTTCAAAGAGCACGCCGGCCTTGCTCCGCCCCACCGCCAAAACCATTTTTTTCACATGGTCGGTCCGGGCATGTGGGAACGCCACCCCGTAACCGAGACTGGTGGCTTCCAGGCGTTCCCGGGCCAACAATTCATCGTAGAAGGACTGGAAATTCAGGATATCGGGATCCTTTTCCAACAACTTCGCCACCTCGTGGATGGCCGCCGTGCGCTTGGCCTCCTGGACATCGAGGAGTACGAAGCGCGGTTGAATCAGCTCCGCCAAATTCATCGACCGTTCCGGGCCGTCGAACCGCTCCAGCCCAACTTCTGCCGCGCCAATCCGTAGAAGCCGACGCCCGCCGGGTGCAGCAAACGCACCACGGGTTTGGCCACGGTCACCCGCAGCACCTTGCCGGGCGTCAGGCGGCTTACCAAAACGCCATCCGCCCGCACGAGCGCCCCCGGATCGGAAGGCGGGAGGGTCAGCTCCACCCCCTCCGCCTCGCCCACCACCACCGGCCGCTGCGCCATGGCATGGGCACAAACCGGCGTCAACACCACCGCCTTGGCCTTTGGACTGACCAAAGGCCCGCCGGCTGAAAGGGAATAGGCCGTGGACCCGGTCGGACTCGCCACCAGCAGCCCGTCCGCGTGGTATTCGCTCAAAAACTCCCCGCCCACCTTCACCCGGACCCTCACCATCACGCTCCCGGCCGCTGGCGCCACGGAAATCTCATTCAGCGCACACCAGGTCTGGCGGTTTCCCTCAAGCTTCGCCGCCAAGAGCGACCGCGTACTGACTTCAAAATGCCCGGCAAATATTTTTGGCAACAGGTAACCGACCTCCTCGGCCTTGACCGAGGTAAGAAAGCCCAGAGATCCCAAATTAATGCCCAGCATCGGGATCCCCGAACCCATCGTTGCCTGCGCCGCATGAAGCATTGTTCCATCCCCACCCCCTACCACTAACGCGTCCACCCCCTTCCGTGCTGCCCGGGTCAACCCGCCCTCCGTTGTCCAGACCGCTTTGACCCCCGCTTCCCGCAGGATTTGCTTTAACACCATCGCCACACCCCCGTTCCCCGGCCGTCCCGTGCGAAGGCAAACCACCACCCTGCGGATTCGTCGTAAGGCCATGGGGGAAGAATTCCCCCAAACCCTTTGATCCTCAAGCGGATTCCCAACCTCCTCCTTGCGCCACGCCCCAACTTCAGTACCTTTGAATTTCATGGCAAAATTTCCGTTAAACTATGGGCTTCCCCCAGCCCAAGGCCTTTACCATCCGGCTCATGAGCACGACTCCTGCGGGGTCGGCTTCGTCGCGGACATCCAGGGCCGCAAGGCCCATTCCATCCTGAAGCGGGCCCTTGGTTGCGTCTGCCAACTCGCCCACCGGGGCGCTCTCGATGCCGACGCCAAATCCGGCGACGGTGCCGGCGTCCTCACCCAAATCCCCGCCAAACTTTTCCGCCGTGAGGTCGAAAAACTTGGCCAGCGCCTTTACGGCGAGGGCGATCTCGGGGTCGGCTTCTTTTTTCTGCCCGCTTCCGACAACTACGCCCAAGCCCACATCCGCCGCATCGCCGAAGAGGTCGTCGCCCGCCGTGGCCTCCAGGTGCTCGGCTGGAGGTCCGTCCCCGTCAACCTCCGCATCCTCGGTGAAAAGGCCGCCGCTTCGGCCCCCAAAATCGAACAACTCCTCGTCGCGCGGCCTGACGCCAAGAAGCTGCCTGACGACGCCTTCGAACTCCTCCTTTTCCTCGCCCGCAACGAGATCGAGCACCGCTGCTCCGCCGATCGCACCCCGCCTTTTTATATTCCTTCCTTCAGCTCCCGCGTCCTCGTTTACAAGGGAATGCTCACCGGCACACAACTGGAGCGCTTTTATCCCGACCTGCAGGATCCGGCCTTCGAAACCTCCCTGGCCGTCTTCCACCAGCGCTACAGCACCAACACCTTCCCCACCTGGCCGCTCGCCCATCCCTTCCGGATGCTCGCCCATAATGGGGAAATCAACACCCTCTGCGGCAACCGCAACTGGGTTTGTGCCCGCGAGGCCGACCTCGCCGCCCCCGGAATCGACCCCGCCGACCTCCCCCTGCTCCGCCCAATCATCCAGCCTGGCGGCAGCGATTCCTCCGCGCTCGACAACGCCTTTGAGCTGCTCTCGATTTCCGGCCGCGGTCCGCTGGAAGCCATGCTCATGCTCGTCCCTTCGGCTTTCCGTTCGGAAGACAACCTTTCCGAGGAAGTCCGGGGCTTTTATGAATACCACGAGTGCCTGAACGAACCGTGGGACGGGCCCGCCGCCCTTGCCTTCAGCGACGGCCGGATCGTCGCCGCCAGCCTGGACCGTAACGGCCTCCGCCCCGCCCGCTACAAAATCACCAAGGACGGCCTTCTCGTGATGGGGTCCGAGGTCGGTATCGGCGACCTCGCCGACAAGAACATCGCCGAAAAAGGTCGCCTCAGCCCCGGCGAAATGATCGCGGTCGATACCGTGAATAAAAAACTTCTCCGCAACGACGACATCAAGAAGTTCGTCGCTTCCGCCAAACCCTACGGCGAATGGGTCCAAGCCGGTCTGCGCGCGCTTCCGCCGGCGCCGGCCCACCTTCCCGCCCCGCCCGCCGATCTCAACGCCCGCCTGCTCTCCTTCGGTTACTCCGACGAGGAGCTGAAAATTATCCTTCTTCCCATGATCCAAAAAGCCGAGGAAGCCATCGGCTCCATGGGCGATGATGCCGCCCTCGCCGTCTTCTCCCGCAAGCCCCGGCTCCTTTACCAGTACTTCCGCCAGCTGTTTGCCCAGGTCACCAACCCGCCGATCGATCCGATCCGCGAAAAGCTCGTGATGTCCACCGCCGTCCACCTCGGCCCGCGCCCCAACTGGTTGACGGACGGTCCCGACCACGTTCGCCTGCTCCGCCTGGAATCACCCGTCATCGCTCCGTCGGAACTGCCGGCCATCTTGAGCCACCGGGAGCCTCACCTCCGCTCCAAGACCCTGCCCGTCCTGTTCCCTGTCTCCGGTGGGCGGGACGCCTTCAAAAAGCGGCTCCACGAGCTGGCCGATGAGGCGGCGGCGGCCGTCCAAGACGGCGTCTCCATTCTTTGTCTTTCCGACCGCAACACCTCCTCCGAACAAGCCGCCCTGCCCATGCTGCTGGCTGTCTCCTCCGTCCACCACGCCCTCATCCGGGCCGGTCTCCGGATGCGCACCTCGCTGATCGCCGATACCGGTGATTGTCGCGATGTCCACCACTTCGCTTGTCTCGTCAGTTTCGGCGCCTCCGCGGTTTGCCCCTACCTCGTCTGGGAACTGGCCGCCCGCTGGCAGACCGAAGGGTCCTTGCCGGACATGGACGCTGCCAAAATCGTTTCCTCATACCGCCAAGCCGTTGACAAGGGTCTTCTCAAAATTATGTCCAAAATGGGCATCTCCATGCTCACCAGTTACCACGGCAGCCAGCTTTTCGAGGCGGTCGGCCTCGGTGCCAAACTGGTCCGCAACCATTTTACCGAAACCTCCTCACAGGTGGGCGGCATCGGCTTGGACGAGCTGGCTGAGGAGACCCTCCGCCGCCATCAGGAAGGTTATGCGGCCGCAGGCTCCGCCGAGCGCCTCCCTGATGCCGGTCTTTACCGGTGGCGGCGCGACGGCGAGGTTCACTCCGTCACCCCGCCCGCCATCCAGGCCCTCCACTCGTTTGTCGGCCTCAAGGGCGCAGACCAAAGGAATCAGCCCGCCCAATACCGCGCCTACGTGGATGCTCTTTCCAAGAACACTCCGGTCACCATCCGCCATTTGCTGCGCCTCCGCCCGGGGCGCACTCCGGTTCCGATCGACGAGGTGGAGCCCGTCGAGGAAATCCGCCGCCGCTTCACCACCGCGGGCATGTCCCTGGGCGCTCTTTCCCCCGAGGCCCACGAGGTCCTCGCCATCGCCATGAATCGGATTGGCGGCAAGTCCAACTCCGGCGAGGGCGGCGAAGATCGCGCCCGCTTCTCCACCATGGAAAACGGGGATTCCAAAAACAGTCGCATCAAGCAGGTCGCCTCGGGGCGCTTTGGCGTTACCGCCGAGTACCTGGCCAGCGCGACCGAGCTGGAAATCAAAATTGCCCAAGGTGCCAAGCCCGGCGAAGGCGGCCAGCTGCCCGGCCACAAGGTCTCCCCCCTCATCGCCACCCTGCGACGCTCTACCCCCGGCGTGATGCTGATCTCCCCGCCCCCGCATCACGACATCTACAGCATCGAGGATCTCGCCCAGTTGATTTATGACCTCAAACAGGTCAACCCACGGGCCAAGGTCTGCGTGAAGCTGGTGGCGGAGGCCGGCGTCGGCACCATCGCCGCCGGCGTCGCCAAGGCTCACGCGGACGTGATTCTGGTGGCCGGCCACGACGGCGGCACCGGAGCCTCCCCTCTCTCTTCCATCAAGTATGCCGGCAGCCCTTGGGAGCTTGGCGTGGCTGAGACCCAGCAGGTCCTGCTCCTCAACGGCCTCCGGAACCGTGTCACCCTCCGCACCGACGGGGGCATCCGCACGGGGAATGACGTGGTCATCGCGGCCCTCCTCGGTGCCGAGGAATACAACTTTGGCACTACCGCCCTGATCGCCTTGGGCTGTGTCTTTGTCCGCCAGTGCCACCTCAACAACTGCCCGACTGGAGTGGCCACCCAGGACGACAAGTTCCGGGCCAAGTTCCGCGGCACCCCCGAGGCGGTGGTGGACTACTTCAACGCCGTCGCCCAGGACGTCCGCGAGATTCTGGCCTCCCTTGGCGTCCGGAAGTTGGACGAAATCATCGGCCATCCGGAGTTTCTGGAATCCTTTGTGCCCGCCGATCATGCCAAGGCCGCCACGGTCGACCTTCAGCCCCTGCTGAATGTGCCGGATATTGATCCTCTCGCTCCCCGTCACCACACCTGGGAGCGGAACGACAAACTGGAGGATCAACCGCTCGACGCCCGCATTCTCCAGGACGCCAAGGATGCCCTGCAGAAAAAGCGCAAAATCAAACTCTCCTATAAAATCCAGAATGTCCACCGCTCCGTGGGGGCCCAGCTCAGCGGGGAAATCGCCTACCGGTACGGAGACGAAGGTCTCGCCGATGGCACCATCCAGATCAAGCTGGACGGTTCCAGCGGCCAATCTTTCGGTGCCTTTCTGGTCCAAGGCGTGAAACTTACGCTGCAAGGCGAGGCGAACGACTACGTCGGTAAATCCATGTCCGGCGGGGAAATTGTCCTGCTACCGCCCAAAGGCGTCTCGTTTGATCCTTCGCTCAACTCCATCTGCGGCAACACCTGTCTTTACGGGGCCACCGGCGGAAAACTTTTCGCCTACGGTCGGGCGGGCGAGCGCTTTGCGGTTCGCAACAGTGGGGCCACCGCCGTCATTGAGGGCGTGGGCGACCACGCCTGCGAGTACATGACCCGCGGTACCGTGGTGGTACTGGGCCCCACCGGGAAAAACTTCGGCGCCGGCATGTCGGGTGGGTTGGCCTACGTCCTCGACGAGGACGGTCGTTTGGAGAAGCGATTCAATCCGGGCATGGTCACCCTGGAACGGCTGGCTAGCCCCGAGGACGCCAAGGCTCTGCAGGCGATTATCTATCAGCACTTGGAAGCCACCGAGAGCAAGAAGGCGAAGGAAATTCTCGCCCAGTGGGACGAATACGCCCCGAAATTTCGCAAAGTCGTCCCCCACCCGCCGGTCTCGGCCCTCCCCGCCGGTCAAGCTCCCGCTCCGGCGGTGGCCAAAGTTTAGCCGTCCCGGCCTAGAGCAGGCCCCGCCTCTTCAGCTCTTGGAAATTCTCGTTTCCTGAGGTCAGCACCATGTCCAAGGCGAACTTGAGCAGGCATACCTCCCAGCCGTCATCCACCCCCGTGAGCACCGCGGCGAGCGGATCGTTCTTTCGCTGCACTTCCTCTTGGACCCGCGCCGTCACCTCGGCCAGCGCCCCCGTCACATCATACTTGCGGGTTTCATCCTTGCGGAAACTAAATCCGTACTTCAGCACGGCGATCTGGGAGGCAAATTCACTGACCGCGTCCGCGTACCGTCCCGCCTTTTCCCCAAAGCCGTCGAGCAGCAGCCTGGCAAACTTGTCCGGCGTCAACAGCTCGGGCTTGTGGGCTTGAATCCGCCCCTCCCGCACCCGCATCCGGTTGACCGAATCCATCTCCTCGGTGATGAGATGGTAGTTCAGGACGGTCGTCCCAAAGGTTTCCAGCCGCTTTTGGGGCGGCAGAACCACCTTGGTGTTTTCCAACGCGTAATGAAAATCATCGGGTTTCACAACCCGATAGCTTGGACGACTTTTGGCCCAATTCAAACCCGCTCCCCTTTAGGACCCGCCGCGGATGATTTTGATCCCAGCAGGGGATTGGCTTAGGATAACGGGATGGCCACGTACGTTTATGAGACCATCCCGGCACGCCGGGACGAAAAATCCGAACAGTTTGAGGTGCGCCAGTCCATGAACGACCCACCCCTCACCAAACACCCGAAAACCGGCCGGCCGGTGCGTCGCTTGATCAGTGGCGGCTTGGGGATCATGGGCTCGTCCAAGGGGGCGCCCCCCCCTGCCTCCCCAGGTTGCGGGCCCGGCGCCTGCGGTTGCGGCAAGTACTAAACGGAATATAAAACCGCTCGCATCACCGCTTCCTGCACTTCGGCTACTGACTTCGACACCGCCTGCCCGATCAGATCCATTTTGGCCACTTCCGCAATCCGCGGGCTGTACTTCAGCAGGTCCGCGTCCGTCAAGACCGTGCGCAAGAGCTGACACGCGCTGCCCAGGCTGATGAGAACCACGTCCCGGGGAGATGGGATCGCTCCGTCCACCACCACCGAGCGGATGCGTTTCCGGACTTCTTCCTCTTCTTTGTTCTGAATCATCGGATACCTCCGGCCCGGAATGACCCAGAGAATTTTTTTCTCCTCCCTTTTCAGCACCCCTTTTTCGACCAGGCGTGCCAAGGCCGCCTCGCGGATCTTTTCCCCGTCTGCCGAAATCACTCCCACCCAGTATTTCGCATTTTGCTTGTCCTGGGCGCGGGCAATCCCTTTGAGGATCGGATCCAATATTTTATCCCCGGTGACCTGGTCGCTCACCAACATCAGATGGGCCGGATCGGTATCGATCCGGTTTTGGAAAGCCAACTCCAATAAAACCGCGCCCGCCAACGCCTGTTCGAGTGCCAGCGGCGGCAAATCCACAAACTTTCCCTTCTGGTCGTCCAAGGCCAGCAGAACGATTTCCTCCACAAAGGACAGCACGATTTGATTCTTTCCCCGCCTTCCTGCGAAACAAGCCATTCTTGCTTTCAGGATCCCCTCTCTGCCTTATGGTTACCTCGTGCGCCTGATCTGGATCCTCGGAGACCAACTCATCCCCGATCATCCCCTGCTCAAGACGGCCGATCGCCACACCGCCGTGGGGATGATCGAATCGTCCCCCCGCGGCTCTCATCTCCGCTACCACCAGCAGAAGCTCACCCTGCTCTATGCGGCCATGCGACACCATGCCGCTGCCCTAAAGAAAAGCGGTCAGCGGGTTCTTTACCGCCGGCTCACGGACGGGGCCCGGAGCGACGGCTACGGAGAAGTCCTGAAGCGCTGGATTCAGGAAAATAAGATCACCGAAATCCACCTGCTCGATCCCAATGAGTACGACACGGCCCAGTCCCTGCCGGCACTCTCCAAAAAACTGGGGGTCCCGATCCATTGCCACCGCAGCCCCCAGTTCCTCGTTCCGCGCGACGACTTTGCCGCCTGGGCCAAGGGCAAAAAGCACCTGCTGATGGAGGCCCACTACCGTCGTTTGCGGACGGAAAAGAATATCCTCATGACCCCGAAAGGTCAGCCCGAAGGGGGCGATTGGAACCTCGACGACCAAAACCGCCGCACCTACCGGGAGTTCGCCAAGGAAAGGCCCAAGATCCCGCCTCTCCCCCCGCTGGAGAAAGATTCCGTGGTGCAGGAAGTAGCCGCCGAGGTGGCAAAACTCTTTCCGGATCACCCGGGCAAAGCCGCTGGCCTCTGGGTTCCGGCGACCCGGGAGGGCGCCCTCGCATGGCTGAAACATTTTATCCGCACCCGGCTTGGCCAGTTCGGGCCTTGGGAAGATACCATGGTCGAGGGGGAGGCTGTCTTGTTCCACTCCGTGATTTCCCCGTTCCTCAACCTTGGACTGATTACGCCTCAGGAGTGTCTTCAGGCCGCCGAAAAGGCTTACCGGGAAGGCAAGGCCCCGCTCAATTCCGTGGAAGGCTTCATCCGGCAGGTTCTGGGGTGGCGGGAGTTCATCCACGGCCTCTACTGGCTGAAGATGCCTGAATACAAGAAGGTGAACTTCCTTGGGGCGGAACGCCCCCTGCCTAGGTGGGCCTACGACGGGAAAACGGACATGCGCTGCGTCTCCCAGGCCGTCACCGGGGCGGTCGACCGCGCCTACAACCATCACATCCAGCGCCTCATGGTGCTGGGAAACTACTTTCTGCTCGGCGGCTACGAACCTTTGGCCGTCCTG
This sequence comes from Verrucomicrobiota bacterium, assembly GCA_016876055.1. GTDB lineage: Bacteria > Verrucomicrobiota > Verrucomicrobiia > Methylacidiphilales > Verrucolacustridaceae > Verrucolacustris. The sequence goes on along the minus strand of VHDM01000016.1, from coordinate 7,930 downwards.
CGCTGGTACACCGAGATGTATTTCGACGCTTACGACTGGGTGATGGTCCCCAACGTGCTTGGCATGATCCTCTTTGCCGACGGTGGTTGGTTTGCCACCAAACCGTACGCCGCCGGCGCCGCCTACCAGGAAAAGATGGGGAATCACTGCGCCTCATGCCGCTTTGACCCCAAGCAAAAGGAGGGCCCGGAGGCCTGCCCCTTCCATTCCCTCTACTGGAACTTTTACGGTCAGCACGCCACCAAATTCCGCTCCAACCCGCGCATCGGGATGATGGTGGCAATGTGGGAAAAGAAATCAGCGGCCGACAAAACCCGGATTCGGGCCGAGGCGGAAAAGTTCCTGAAGGCCCAGGCCTAGCAGCTACTTGATGTCCTGACCGGCGACCGGCCTGGACTGGTTCCAGGGCATTTTCGCCAAAAGCTTTGCCAGCCCGCACCAGTCGGTGATTCCGGCGAAGATCAGCCCGGCTCCGACGAACCCACTGAGGAAAAACCAGAGCGGATCCACCCAGGCCCCCAGCAGCACACCCAGCAGAATCATCGTCCCCGTCCCAAGGCGGACCTGGCGCTCGATGGCAATGGCCCCCCTCCCCCGCACCACCGGCAACCCAGCCATCTCCCACGCCTTCGTCCCTCCCTCCACCACAAAACAATGGGGGATACCTTCGGCATGAAATTTCTCCGCCGCTTGCCGGGCCCGCGCTCCTCCGGCACAAAGCAAAACCGCCGGGGCCTGAACTGAAATTCCAAGCTCTGCGGCAACTGCTTTCGGGTTCAAGCTTTCGAGCGGATAAAGCTTGGCCCCCGTAGCGTGGATGGCCTCGTATTCCGCCGGGGTCCGGACGTCGATAAACGGGAGTGGCTCACCCCGTTCGCGACGTTCCTGCGCTTGGCGGGGATGGAGGATCGGAATTTCCATGAAGCCAATCTGGGCAACTTCCCTTGGCCGGGCAACCCCCCAAGGATAGTTTGCAGAGGTGCTGCTGGCCTTCCACAAGCCTTACGGCGTTCTCTCCCAATTCACCCCGGATGGTTCACCCCACCGAACCTTGGCTGAATTTGCGTTTCCCAAGAATGTCTATCCCTTGGGACGGTTGGATGCGGACTCGGAAGGTCTGCTGCTGCTCAGCGAGGAAGCCGGCCTGAACACCCGGCTATTGGACCCGGAACGAGGCCACCTCCGGACCTACTGGGCTCAGGTGGAACGGGTTCCCACCGCCGCTGCCCTCCGGCAACTCGCCCAAGGAGTCATCCTGGCCGGCCGCGCCACGCTACCCTGCCGGGCCTGGTTGTTGGACCCCCAACCTTCGTTGCCGCCGCGGGATCCTCCCATCCGCCATCGCAAAAAGGTGCCCGCTGTCTGGATGGGTCTGGAACTAGCCGAGGGGAAAAATCGGCAAGTCAGGAAAATGACTGCAGCCGTCGGCCACCCCACCCTCCGCTTGATCCGGACGAAAATCGGGGAAATGGCACTTGGCACCCTTGCGGCGGGTTCTTGGAAAGAACTCAGCCCCGCGGAGCGGACCCTGGTCCTGGGGGATTAACTCCCCGGCGGCAGGCGTTACTGCAAAACCTCACCTTTTCCCAGTCCCGCGCCCATTTTTTCCGCCACGCAAAAGGCCGCCCGCAATGGGCGCAGATTTTGGAAGGCAGATCTCCTTTGGCCACCGTCCTCCCCAAGCGGCGCACGGCTAGCGGACCGCGGCCCAGACCCGGTGGACGTCGTCGTGGTCTTCCAAGGCTTGCAGGAAACTTCCCACCTCGGCCCGCTGCTCATCCCTCAGTTCGGGATAGTTCTTCGGCACATAACCCAGCTCGCTGGTCACCACCGTCCACCCGTTCTTCCTGAGCCAGTCGGTCGCACCATGCACCGCCGAGCGCTCCGTGAGAAAACGGGCCCCGCAGGTGCTCGCAGGGATCTCGTCGTTTTGCTCGCACGTGAGGGTCTCCACGTCATTGGCGCCCGCTTCAATGGCTGCGGTCTCGCGATCGGTATCCGCCTTCGCATGGTGCGCCTCCACGATGCCCACTTGATCGAAAAGGAATCGATTGCTGCCGGAGGAACCGAGGGAACCCGCTTTGAAGAGCACCCGGATTTCCGGAGCCGTCCGATTGTGGTTGTCCGTGTAGACCTCGCAGATCACCGGAACTTTGTGGGGCGCGTACCCTTCAAACACCATGTGCTCCAACGAATCTTTGCCGGCCCCGGCACCGGACCCTTTTTCAATCGCCCGCTGGATGACGTCCTTCGCCACGCTCTCCTTGCGTGCCCGGTCGAGCGCGGTGGCCAGCCGGGCATTGAGGGCAGGATCCGACCCCTGCCGCGCGGCCAGGGTGATTTCCCGGACGTACTTGCTCGTCGCCTTGGACTTCTTGAGCGAGGCGACCTCACGTTTCGCATGGAGCCACTGCCTTCCCATGAAATCACCCTAGGCAAAAACCCCTCGTCTCTTCAACCTCGACACCCCCTCGCTCCGCCGTGCGGCGTTTTCCGCACCCGCCCAAACCGCAAATCCGGCAACCTTTTCAATCTCCCATCCCTTGCGGATTCCATAAATCAAAGCGGCCGTCACCACGTCGCCGGAACCGGTGGCATCCCAACATCGGATTCTGGGCGCGGCCACGTGGAACGCTCGCCCATGCTGGCCTAACGCCAAGCCATGAGATCCCATGGTGACCATCAGGGAGGATCGTCCTTGGGATATTTCCCGCAGGGCGGCCAACCCACGACCTCCACCCTTGCAAGGCACAGTCTCCTGCACCTCCGCCAAATTTCCCTTCGCCCATTCGACCCCAGCCTCCAGGGCCTCGCGCAGGAGTTGGCCCTTACCGTCGACGACAATCCGCACTCCTTGATTTTTCAGCGCGAGGAAAAGACGCCGCCACCAGCCTTTTCGAGGTCTGCTCGGCACACTGCCCGCCACCACCAACCAGTCCCGGTTCTGAATTTTCCGCCGTAAAAACCGGGCGCAGCAATCCCAGTTGGATTTTTTCCACTGAGGGTCTTGGCTGAAAAAATCGCTTCGTTCCCCCGGTCCCTCCACCAAAGCCCAACCCATCCGGGCGGCGGAACGGATCGGAATCTCCCGAATCGGCAATCCATCCTTGCGGGCGGCCCGCCGCCAGCCCTTACCGACCTTCGGAACCACAGAGAGGGCCGGAACGCCCCACTGCCGGAGCTGTCGCGCCACGTTGTGCCCCTTTCCCCCGGCAGAAACAATGCGCCGACCTTCGGTGAATTTGGTTTCGAGGACCGGGTTGGGTGTCCAGCACCAGACCCGTGCAGTCATCTTCAGGCGATGGTGATTTCCTTGGCCAAATAGACCTCTTGAATGGCGTGAAGAATCTCCACGCCCTCCTTGAGCGGCTTTTGGAAGGCTTTGCGACCCGAAATCAACCCCATGCCCCCAGCCCGCTTATTGATGACCGCCGTCTTCACGGCCTCGGCGATATCGTTCTTGCCGGAGGCGCCCCCGGAATTAATCAGCCCGGCCCGGCCGGCAAAGCAGTTCAACACTTGGTACCGGCACAGATCGATCGGATGGTCGGAGGTCAGCTCGTCATAGATGCGCGGATCGGTCTTGCCGTAGTCGCTGCCCGCCAACTTCACCGCTTGGTAGCCCCCGTTGTTCTCAGGGAGCTTCTGTTTGATGATGTCCGCCTGGATCGTCGTCCCCAGGTGGTTGGCTTGGCCCGTCAGGTCTGCGGACAGGTGATAATCCTTTTTCTGGGTCTTAAAGGCCGGGTTTCGCAGATAGCACCAGAGGATGGTGTACATCCCCAATTCGTGGGCGATCGCAAAGGCGCGGGAGATCTCCTCAATCTGCCGACCTGACTCCGGAGAACCAAAGTAAATGGTCGCGCCGACCCCGACCGCACCCATGTCGAACGCTTGTTTCACCCCGGCGAAAAGCTTCTGATCCGCAACATTCGGGTAACTCAGCAACTCATTGTGGTTGATTTTCAGGACAAACGGAATTTTATGGGCGTACTTGCGGGCCACCGACCCCAGGACACCCAGCGTGGAGGTCACCGCATTGCAACCACCCTCGATGCCCAGTTTGACGATGTTTTCCGGATCGAAATAGTCCGGGTTGGGGGCGAAGGAGGCCCCGGCGGAATGCTCGATGCCCTGATCCACCGGAAGGATGGAAAGGTATCCGGTTCCGCTCAAACGCCCGTGGTTGAAGGTGGTCTGCAGGTTGCGCAGGACGGAGATCGACCGATCGCTGTCCCGCCAGACGCGGTCGATAAAATCCGGCCCGGGCAGATGCAAGCGGGCCTTGCCGATGGTCTTGCAGGCATGCCCCAGCAAGGCCTTCCCTTCTCCACCCAAAATCTTTTCGATGTCGCCGATTTTCATGAACTTCCAGAATCCCTTTTTTTGCACCTTGGGTCAATCCTGCTTCTGTCCCCGGTCTTGCAGGAAAAGCCTGACCCCTTACCTTGAAACTCATGATTCGTTGGCTTTCCCTGGTCATTGGTGGCCTTCTGCTGAACGGAACCGGTCTTTCCCTGCTGGCTTGGGCTGGACACCAAAAATTCGCCGCCGGCGGAGAATGGTTCTGGGCAGGAACCCTTGCCTTGATTCTCTGCAACGCCGGACTCTGCTGTGTGGTCGGCGCCAAAAAACCATAAAGCCACCCCTCTGAATCCCCACTCCCCCGCCCCCGTGCCGGACTACGGCAGACCGGAGCTCGTCCACCCCGGCGACCGCGAATACCTGCGCTGGTCGGAGGGGTTTGCTGTCCGCCGCCGCCGGGAACGGGAACGCACCGGCAAGGTCCGCATCGAGCCGGCCGCCCTCTCCATCATCAGCGCCGCCGCGGAGTTCGGTGTCCGTTCCCTCCTCACCCGTCACTTCGAACTCGGGGACCGACGCATCCTTCGCTACCAAGACCCCGAATTGGGCGATCACCTTCGCCGACGCTACCGTTTCCGTGAATTGGATGCGGTTGCCTTCTCCCAAGGCCGTCCTTCCGCGGTCTTTGAATTCAAACTGAGCGGGCTGGGCTCCGCCTCCGCTGTCAATCGTGCGGCTCGCCAGCTCCGCTCCGCCGCGGAAATGATCCGGCAGGGTTACGGACATCAGCCCAAAGTGGCCGTGGTACTGATCCATGCAGGGGAGGGCCAGCCTGATCTCGGCAGGCCCGGCGGCCGCTTCGGCGTCCGGCACCATCCTGTCCACCGTCTCCAGCTGCCTTTATGGCCCGAGACGCCCATTCCCTGCTTAGTCTTCTCGATGAGCGAAGCCGTCGAGGAGGCCCGTCGGATCGGTCACGCGGTGGACCACGCCCTGGAAAAGCGGGCCGCCCGTGAGGGCAAACATGGCATTCAACAGGGCCGCCGGATCCTTCCCCGCCTCCCTTTGGGCGAAGTTCTCTCCGCCGTCAGTTGGATGGCCAAGGAGCTGGTCCAAGCCGTCGGGCACGTCGCCCGCAAACTCACCCCGCGACGCAAGCCCGCCCACCATCGTCATCGGCGGCGACGGCGGCGCCCAAGGGGCCGAGGCCCGGGCGGTCCGTACCACACCCCCCCCCGCCCGCCTAGCGGGTATTAACCATCGTCACCGGCAGGCCCTGCCGTTTGAACGAGTCTGCTTCTTCCGATTGAATGTCCATCTGGCTGACGAGGCCAAGTTTCTCTCCGCCCACGGAAACAATATCCACTTTGGTCGGGCCGTCCGCATGAGCCCGGTTCCCCACCCAGGGTTGGAAGGCGTGCCACCAAAGCCCACTGGCCACCAAGGCCAGAAGAAGTTTCGTTACCGGATCAGTTTGGAGTCGCAGATGTTTTATCTTCATGCCCCAAGGGTAAGGCCAAGTACCCAAATCACGACTCGATTCTAAACCTCTCCGCTTTAGTCTTACGCGATGAACCGCTCCATCATGCTCCTCCTCCTGGTCGGGATCGGTTTCGCCCAAGCCCAAGATGCCGAAGCCCCGGCCCGGCCCGCCGAAGAAATCTTCGAGACCCAGGGAATCAAGATCTGGAAACGCGGCAAACCCACCAATGCTTACACCTCCGTTGCCAACGAAAGCCTTATGCAGCTCACCTGGCCGGAGGCGCAAAATCGCATCGCCATGAGCGTCAAGGCCCGCAAGGGTAACGCCGCCATCGTCACCAGCCTGATCCCCGCCCAACGACTCGACATCACCCAGAACACCGGCATCAACCGACTGGACGGCCTGAATGTCCGCTACACGATTATCCAACTCAAACCCTAACCCCCATCGGTTCCTCGGTATCCTTCTCGGCACCCTGCTGGCCGGGGAGATCAGCCACGCGCAGGGAGGACTTCCCGCCGCGGTCGGTTCGCAGGCGAATACCGACGCCTCCGCCCAGCGTCGGCTTCAGGAAACCGCCAAGGAAGCCCAGCGCCAACGGCGCATTGAGGACCAGCTCCGCCGCCTCTCCCCTGCCCTCTCCCCGGAAAAGCTGGCCGGACCTGGCGGCGCCGTCCTGACTCGCCAGGCCCTCGCCGCCCTCGTTCGTTTGCGCGAAGATAGCGTCCCGCTCGATGACGCCATCCTGCGGGCTTCCCGCGCAGCTGACCTCGACTCCGCCCAGACCGCCAAGCCGGCCTCCTACCTGCGCAACCTCTTCGTCCAAACGTCCGGCCTGATTACCCCGGCGGTCCTCGCCAGGCTGGAAACTGGGGAAGATCCCGCCCCGGACCTGGTGCTGGCTCCTTTCGTTCCGTGACACCTTTTGCCGCTCCGCCAGGTTTGATCAGTCGGCGTCTCGCGGCCGGCACGGGCTGGTTTCGGCCCTCGGTGGAAAAACCCATCCGTTCCTTTTGGCAAAAAACCAACCCGGGCCTGCGCTTCAGCGAGGTTGTCCGCCGCAGCTCCGAATCCCAACGCCATCCCGGCCGCACTTGGGTCTATTCCGCACCGATTCCCGGAGCTGGCACCCTCGTCGTTCGGCCCTGCGTCCACGGCGGCGTCTGGGGCCGGATCGCGGGCGATCTTTACCTCGGACCTGACCGCGTCCGCCGTGAGGTTCTTGCCGCCCAACGCCTCGCCCGGATGAAAATTCCCACCCCGCCGGTGGAGGCTGTTCTTTTTTATCCTGCCGGCCCTTTTACCCGAATTGAGGTAGTCACCCGTTTGATTCCGGCCAGCCGTGATCTGGTGGCGTTCCTTTCCTCCCGGCCCGGGCCAGCCGAGCGGCAACGCCTCTTTTCCTCCATCCGCAAACTTTTCGCCCAACTCCACCGCCAGGGCGTCGGCCATCCGGATCTGAATGCCCGCAATATCCTTCTCTCCACCTCCGATCCCTCCCCCGTCTGGCTGTTGGATGTGGATGGCGTTTGTTTTGAGTCCCCATCCCACCCCTCCGTCGACACCGCCAACCGCAACCGTCTGCTCCGCTCCCTCCTCAAGCGCGCCCGCCTCGGCGATCTCGGCTGGTCAGAACCCGAAGTGGCCAAGCTCTGGAAAGAATTGTTCCCCCACCGATGACGCTCCCCTCCGAGCCACGCATCGGCATCGTTCTGCTTAGTGCCGTGGGCGATGTCGTCCATGCCCTTCCCGTCGTCAACGCCATCAAGCGGGCCCGCCCCCGCGCCCGCCTCACCTGGCTCCTGCAGGACGCCGGCGCCGCCCTGCTCGCAGGTCATCCGGCCATCGATGAAATCCTGTTGTTTCGTCGCAAGGCCGGCCTCGCCGGTTTGGTTCAAATCGCACGGCAGTTGCGGGATCGTCCGTTTGATGTCGTCCTTGATCTGCAGTGCTACTTCAAGGCCACCCTCCTGACCGCCCTTTGCCGCAGTCCCGTTAAAATCGGCCTCGATCCCGCCCGCGCCCGCGAATTCAACTGGGTGGTCAACAACCACCACCTTCCCAAGCGACCCACCAATCACGTGCAGGAACATTTTCTTGAGTTTCTCGACTATCTGCAAATTCCCCGTGAACCCCTCGCAT
>VHDM01000015.1 GCA_016876055.1 Verrucomicrobiota bacterium | reverse complement strand
GATGATACGAGTTGAAGCGAGGAAGAAGCAGTCCGGTAGGTTCCAACCCACCTTGTGGCCCGTGGTTCGGGCGCACGCTCAGCAACGCCGTCCAGCCGGTAGCCATCAAGGAAAATAAAGCATCATGGAAAACAGACTCTATGTGGGGAACCTTCCGTTCTCCGCGACCGACGAGGAACTCAAACAGGTCTTCTCGGCCCACGGCACGGTCACCGAGGTGGCCATCATCTCCGACCGCGTCACCGGCCGCTCCCGCGGCTTCGCGTTCGTGACGATGTCCAGCCCCGATGAAGCCAACGCCGCCGTCACCGGCATGCACGGCAAGGACTTCGGTGGCCGCAACCTCACCGTCAACGTGGCCCGGCCGCGCGATGAGCGTGGACCCGGCGGCGGGGGTGGGGGCGGTTACGGCGGTGGGGGCGGAGGCGGCGGTCGTGGCTACGGCGGTGGCGGCGGTGGACGCGGCTACGGCGGTGGTGGCGGCGGGGGTGGTTACGGCGGCGGAGGCGGTGGGGGCGGCTACGGCCGTGGCCCGCGCGGTCCGCGTCGCGACGACTACAGCCGCTAAATCGAACCCCTTCGGTTTCAAACGGGGCGGAGGATTTCCTCCGCCCCGTTTTGTTTTCATGAACAGAATGCGCCCTCGTTTCCTAGCCGGTGGCCACGAACCGCGGGCGCCGGGATGGCCAGCGTGGCTTGGAAACCTCCACCTCCCGTACCGCCAATTTCACCCGCTCGGCCCCCAGCAAGGCCCGCAACTTGCCGACCACCGCGAGGTTTGGCCGCACCCGCATCTGGGACCCCGCTTCCAGTAAAACCTTTTTCCCGTCCGCCTCCACCTCCAGCCGAAGGGGCACTTCCCCGGCCTGCACGGCCACGATCTCCCTCACCTTGGCCATGGCCTCCCCGGCCAACTGCTCCCGCGTCGGTACCAGCTGGATGTGGGTCACCCATTTGGCCACCGCCGTGTCCAAAGTGACACATTCCGAGGTTCGCAATCGAACCCTTTCCTCCGCATCGGTGTCGACCGAACCTCCGACCACCAATGGCGTGCCGACTTTTAGAAAAGCTCCCGATTCCCGGTAGAGATCCGGAAAGATCATCACCTCCATTCTCCCTGTCTTGTCCTCCAACATCGTCCGCGCATAGGGCCGTTTATCCCTCTGGGTCAAACGCACCTCCACCGCCGTGACCACCCCGGCCATGCGCACCGCCGTTCCGGTCTGCATCTCCTCCGGTTCCCCCAAATTCACCGTCCGGAAAGCCCGTAAGTCCGCCTCGAATTCATCCGCCGGATGCCCAGTGACATAGAAACCCAGCAGCTCCTTCTCCGCCGCCAACTTGTCCCGCGACGGCCAGTCCGCAAAATCCTGCGGGGCTTTCTCCCCGGCGGCCTGCCCAGTGGGCCGCACCACCTCATCCAACCCAAAGAGTGTCCCTTGTCCGCGCTCCTTGTCCCGGGCCACCGAGGCCGCCGACCCCAGCGCCGCCTCCAACTGGGAAACCAGCCAAGCCCGATTCGGGGAGATCGAATCAAAGGCCCCGCCCCGGATCAGGCTTTCCAGGGCCTTCTTGTTGATCGCCTTATACTCCACCCGACCGCAAAAATCTTGGATCGAACGGAACGGCCCTCCCTTTTGCCGGGCCTCCACCAGGGCGTCGACGCAGGCCTCCCCGACGTTTTTCACCGCCCCCAGTCCGAAGAGAATTGTCCCCGGTTGCACCGTGAAACGCTTCGCACTGGAGTTCACATCCGGCGGCAGGATCCGGATCCCCATCCGTTGGGCCTCGCCCGTGAAAAGGGCAATTTTATCGGTGTTATCCAGTTCATGGGACAGCAGCGAGGCCATGTACTCCGTGGGGTAATTGGCCTTCAGGTAGGCCGTCTGACAGGCCACCACCGCGTACGCCGCGCTGTGACTTTTGTTAAAACCATAACCTGCAAATTTCTCCAGCAACTCGAAAATCCGCACGGCTTGGGACCGCGGGATCTGGTTCTTTTGGGCGCACCCCTGCACAAACGTCTCCCGCTGCTTGGCCATTTCTTCCGTCTTTTTCTTGCCCATGGCCCGCCGCAACAGATCCGCCTGTCCCAGCGTGTAGCCGGCCAGCGACCGGGCCGCCGCCATCACCTGCTCTTGGTAAATCAACACCCCGTAGGTCTCGGCACTGATCTTTTCCAGCAGCGGATGCTCATAGGCGAAACGCGATTTTCCCTTTTTCCGCTTCACATACTCGTCGATCAGGTCCATCGGCCCGGGCCGGTAAAGCGCGATCAGGGCGATCAGATCCTCAATTCCCTTGAGATCAAAGATCGCACAGGTCCGCCGCATCCCCGGCGATTCCACCTGGAACACGCCGATATTTTCCGCCCGATTCAACAGCTCGTACGTCTTGGGATCATCCAGCGGAATCTCCTCGGGCTTGATCGTTTTCCCGTGGGTGGCTTGCACCAGGCGCAGACAATCCTGGATCACGGTCAGGGTTTTCAGGCCCAGGAAATCCATTTTCAAGAGCCCAATGTCGCCCACCTCGTTCATCGCGAATTGCGTCATCACCGCCCCGGTGTCATCCCGCGTCAGCGGGAGGTAATCCGTCAGGTCCCGGTCGGCAATCACCACCCCCGCGGCATGGGTCCCGCTTTGTCGAACCATCCCCTCCAACTGCAGGGCGGACTGGATCACCGGCTTCACCGCCTCTTCTTCCGCCATCCGCTTCAGCTCCGGAACCTGCCGGAGTGCGTCCGACAACTTCGCTTGCGGTACCTTGGGAATCAGGTCGGCGATCCGTGAAGTCTCCCCGAAACTCATACCCATCACCCGCCCCACATCCCGCACCGCCATTTTTGCCCCCATCGTCCCAAAGGTGATGATCTGCGCCACCGCCCGCTCCCCATACTTGTTGCGGACGTACGAGATCACCTCCTCCCGTCGATCCGGACAGAAGTCCATGTCGATGTCAGGAGGGGAAATTCGTTCCGGGTTGAGAAACCTTTCAAACAGCAACCCGTAGCGGAGCGGACAAAGATCCGTGATGCCCAGCACATACGAGACCAGGCTGCCCGCCGCGCTGCCTCGACCCGGCCCCACCGGGATTCCCTGCCGTCTGGCGTAATCGATGAAGTCCCAAACGATCAGGAAGTAGCTGACAAAACCGGTCTTTTCGATGACCCCCATCTCAAACTCCAGCCGCTCCGCCAGCTCCTTGTCGCTTTCCGCCCGGGCCCCATACCGTTTCCGCAACCCCTCCCGGCACAGTTTTTCAAAATACTTTTCCCGCGTCATCCCGGCCGGCACGGGAAAGGCCGGGAATTTGTTGCCTCCCAGATCCAGCCGCAGGTCGCACCGCTCCGCAATCGCCGCGGGGTTTTCCATGGCCTCCGGAAATTCCGCAAACAGCTTCGCCATCTCCTCGGCCGATTTCAGGTAGAACTCCGGCCCGAAGGATTTCATCTTGCGGTCCGGATCGTTCATCCGGCGGTTGGTGGAGATACACACGAGGATTTCCTGGGTGATGGCGTGGTCCTGGCGCACATAATGCACATCGTTCGCCGCCACCAGCGGGGTCTGGGTCTCTTTGCCCAGCCGCCGGTAAAACTCCCGCACCTTTGCCTCTTCCGGCAGACCATGGTTGTGAATTTCCAGATAGAAATTCTCGGGCCCCAGCAGTTCCCGGTACTCCCCGAGGATCCGCCTGGCGTCGGCCTCCCTTCCCTCCAGATAGGCTGAGGCGATTTCACTTTTGAGGCAGGCGCTGGTCCCGATCAGTCCCGTGGCATGCCGGCCCAGCAATAGATGGTCAATTCTTGGCTTGTAATAAACACTTTCCAAATGGGCCGCGGTCACCAACCGGATCAGATTCCGGTAGCCCTCCAGATTTCGGGCCAACAGCAGGAAGTGATAGTTCGCGTCCTTCCCCCCCGTCGTGGATTTTTTTTCGAAACGGTCCCCGGGTGCCATGTAAACCTCGCAGCCGACAATCGGCTTCACCCCCGCTTTCGTGGCCGCCTGGTAGAACTCGATGGCCCCGTACAGGTTGCCATGGTCGGTCAAGGCCAGCGCCGGCTGCTCCAATTCCTTGGCGCGCGCCACCAGTTCCGGAATCCGGCAGGCCCCGTCCAACAAAGAGTACTCCGAATGGCAATGCAGATGAACAAAGGGCTTGGCCACAACTTGATTAATTTGGTCTCCCGCCATGGCTTCGCCAGCCAAAACCCGGGTTTCCCGTTGTCGTTTGGCAAAAATTTTTAAAAACTCATCCGGGAAATCACCGCACCCTGTGCCGACCCCCGGTTTTTGCCCGAATCCTCGGCCAAAATACAACCTTCCCCGCCTTCCCCTTCTTCGCTACACAACCTCAATGGTTGAAATTAGGCTCAAACGCGGCGAATCGGTCGACAAGGCCCTCCGTCGCCTGAAAAAGAAGCTCGACCGCGAGGGGATCCTCCGCGACGCCCGGGCTCGCCGCTCCTACGAGAAACCCAGCGTGAAGCGTCGCCGGAAGATGAAGGAGCCCAAAATCAACTTTTACGGCAATTTCTCCCTCTAAAACCAGACCGACCCGGGTTGTTTCCCCCGACCCGCTCGCACCCCCTCTCGTTGATACCCTGCTTCCGCCCGGCCACCTTTTCCGCGGCCGGATTCATGTCGTGCCCCGGGCCCGTTCTACGCAGGATCTCGCCCGCCTCTCCAAACAAATTCCTTCCGTTTGGGCCGCCGAAATACAAAGCGCCGGTCGGGGACGCCACGGCCGTCCCTGGATCTCAGATGGCCCCTCGGGCCTCTGGTGCTCGGTCCTTTGGGAACCGCTTCAACCCCAGTTTCCCCTGTTGGCCCTCCTCGGCTCTTTGGCTGCCGCCGACGCCGTCCAAGCCCTCACTGGGCTCAGCCCCACGCTCAAATGGCCCAACGACCTGCTCTGGAAAAATCAAAAACTCGCTGGCGTGCTGGTCGAGACAGTTGCTCGTCCCGCCCGCCTACCCCTCGCCATTCTTGGACTGGGCCTTAACCTCACTCAGCGGACTTCGGATTTTCCCCGGGGTCTGCAAAAGACTGCCGTCTCCCTGCAGCGGGCCTCCGGCCGCATCGTCCCTCGCGCCCAAATGCTGGCGGCTTTTCTGGACAGCCTGGCTCACCGCCTGACCCAGCCCCCTGCCGAGGTTCTTGAGGACTTCCGGGCGGCGTGGGGACATCAGGGCCGCACCTTGTCGGTGCGGTCAGGCGGGCAAACCTGGTGCGGAGTGGCGGAGCAGATCGACGCCGCGGGCCACTTGCATCTTCGTCTGGCTGACGGTTCCACCAAGGTATGGGTCTCCGGCGAGGTCGATTTTCCCGCGTGAACCTGGTTCTTCCTCTGGCAGGCTTTTTTCTGTCATGAGCACCAACCGCATCGACCACCTGTTCGCCGGCCTGCGGGAAAAAAAGCGCAAGGCCCTCGTGGCCTACCTCGTCGCGGGCGATCCTGACCTCGCGACCACCGCAAAACTGGTGCCGGCCCTGGCCGAGGCCGGGGCCGACCTCGTGGAACTGGGTGTTCCTTTCTCCGATCCCTTGGCAGACGGCATTGTCAACCAACTGGGCTGCCAGCGGGCCCTCGATTCGGGAACGACCCTTCCCAAGGTGCTCCAGTTGGTCACCCAACTCCGCCAGGGACAATGCGAAATCCCCTTGGTCCTTTTCACCTACTACAATCCGGTCTTCGCCTATGGACGCGAAAAATTTGAAAAAGACGCCGGCCGGGCCGGGGCGGACGGCCTTCTCCTTCTCGATCTTCCCCCGGAGGAGGCGGCCCAGGACCTGCCCCCCTCGCACGCCTTGCGCCGAATCGTCTTGGTTGCCCCGACCACCCCCGAAACCCGCCTCCGGGAAATTACCCGCCGGGCCTCGGGCTTTGTCTACTATGTCTCCCGGGAGGGTGTGACCGGCATGCAGAAGAGTCTTCCGACCACCCTTTCGGAACGGGTCGCTCTTCTCAAAAAGACCACGCCCTTGCCCGTCTGCGTGGGCTTCGGGATCTCCAACCCTGAACAGGCGGCCGAAGTGGCCCGACTCGCCGACGGGGTCGTCGTGGGCAGTGCCATCGTCGACCGGATCGGCCAGCTCGGCCGAGATCCCCGTTTAGCTTCGGAAATCGCCTCTTTTCTGCGGCCCATCGCCGAAGCCGTCCACGCCTCGTGAGCCGCTGTCTGGGCATCGATTTCGGCACCCGCCGGATCGGCTTGGCCCTTTCGGACCCGACCGGAATCCTGGCCACCCCTCTGCCTTTTTTGGAAAACACCTCGCTCAAGGAGGTTGTCGCCAAGTTCCAAGAGTTGGTCGAATCCCACGGGGTTAAAAAGATTGTGATCGGCCTACCCCGCAACCTGGATGGAAGCTATGGCCCCTCTGCCCAAAAGGTGCGGGAATTTATTACTCAAATTCAGCCCCATATTCCCGCCGAAATCATCTCCCAAGACGAGCGTCTAACTACCGCTCAGGCGTCACGGGGCTTATCCCAAATGGGCCTAACCCAGAAGGATTTACGCAAGAAAGTCGACAGCTCTTCCGCTGCCCTGATTCTGCAACAATTTCTTGACCGGTCCGCACCCCATCTCTAGGAAAAAACCATGCACCTCGGATGCAAAACAAAGCGCATTATCCGTGCCCCGGTCCTTTTGGGGTTTTTGTTCACCGGTTTACTCACAAATTGGAATGCCTCTTATGCCGGGGAGGGAGATCTCTCCGTCCCCGGAAGTGACGCCAAACTGACCGTCTCACCCAACTCCAAATCGGTTGAGCCGGATGACCTCGCTTCCCACATCTTTGTGGAAGACCGCATCACCTTGGAATTCATGACCGGGGCCATGTTTTCCCCCAGCGGGATCGGTCCCGTCGTCCCCGTCTTCAACTACCAGCAAAACAATGTCCGGCTCGGTTGGATGCTGGACTCCCCCGACTCCTGGGGCCCCCAAGCCGGCAAGGACGACCCCCTGCGCGGAAATTTTGAAGCCATCCTCGAGGCCACCGGCTCCTACGTGTGGTACAGCTACGGCACCTACATGGTCGGCGTCACTGGCCTCGTCCGTTACAATTTTGTGCAGCCGGATTGGATCGTGGTTCCCTACATTCAGGGTGGCGCTGGGGTGATTTACACCAACGCCCGCAACTGGTCGAATCAGGACGCCATTGGCGCCAACGTGGAATTTACCCCGCAGTTTGCCGGGGGCCTGAAGTTCCTTTTGGATAAAAACTGGACCTTCAACGTGGAGGGCTCCTTCCAACACATCTCCAACGCCAACACCTCCGCCCGCAACCAAGGCGTCAACGCTTACGGCGGCTTCGTTGGCTTCACTTACGTCTTCGATAAAATCTGGTCCGATTAGACCAAGCCCCCGCCGCGGGCACGGTCGTTGCACTTTGTTCTGGGGGATGGCCGCAGACCCCGGATGGAACAACCCGCTCCATGACTCAACTTTGTAAACCCCGTCGGTCTGGTTCTCTGCAAAACTTCAAGCTGACCATCACCTACCGGGGTTCCGACTTCTACGGTTGGCAACGCCAGGATCCCCACCCCACCGTCCAGCTCGCTCTGGAAACCGCTCTTCAAAAAATATATGGGAAGGCTTACCCCGTGGCCGGATCCGGGCGCACCGACCGCGGGGTTCACGCCCTCGGCCAAGTGGCCTCCTGCCAGGTGCCCCCCACCCACCCCCCGGAAACCCTGCTCCGCGCGCTCAACTTCCACCTCCCCCCCGGCGTGCGTGTCCTTTCTGTGCAGAAGGTAGCCGCAAAGTTTCACGCCCGCTTTTCCGCCAAGGGTAAAACCTACCTTTACCGGATCGTCAACGAGCCGTTTCTCCACCCCATGGAAATCGACCGGGCTTGGCACGTGCCCCGCCCCCTCAACCTCCAGGCCGTCCGTCAGGCGGCTCGGCTTTTTGTGGGAAAGCATGATTTCGCCTCCTTCACTTCCAATCCCGGATACGAAAGGGGATCCACGATCCGGCGCCTTCGCTCCATCCGCCTCACGAGAAAACCGGGTTCCGTCTTGGAGTTTGCCTTCGATGGGGACGGCTTCCTCTACCGCATGGTTCGCAACCTCGTCGGCGCGCTGGTGAAGGTGGGTCATAATCGTCTGACCGCGGCCGAGCTCAAAAAAATTTTGGCGGCCCGCTCCCGTGCCACCGCCCCACCCACCGCCCCCGCCGCCGGCCTCTACCTCCTCAAAGTTCGCTACTGAGACAAAAAACGGCCCGCCCCACCCGCGTGGGGCCCCTTACCCGCGGCCCGTCACTTTTTTTCTAAACTCGCCGATCTCCCGGTTGATCTGCTGCCAATTTCCCTCCTCGAATTTCTCCGCCGGTTCCTTCAACCCGGCGCAGAAAGCCGCCACTTTCTCGACTGCCGGTCGCCATGCCTGCTCCGGCATCTCCGCCAAAGCATCCCGGGCAATTTCCGCGCAAGCCGGATTATGGCAGACCAGCAGAATTTCCTCCCCTGCCCGCACCGCCTGGCGGGAGGCCTCCGCACTTCCATAGCGGTTGGCGATCGCCCCCATTTCCAAATCGTCGGTCATCACCAGCCCCCGGTACCCCATCGTATCCTTGAGCAAGCCCGTCACGATCGCCCGGTTCAGGCTGGCAGGCCCTGAATTCACGCCCCAGGCCGGAAATTGCGCATGCCCAATCATCATGGCCTCACACTCTTTGCCCACCTCCCGAAAAACGGACAGCTCCTCCGCCTCAACTTTCTCCTTCGGCCGGTCCACCAAGGGCAGATCCCCGTGCGGATCCAGCCCGCAAAAGGTGTACCCCGGAAAATGCTTCCCCGTTCCCGCCACCCCTTCCGATCGCATCCCGCGCAGATACGCCCGCGCCCGGGGGATGATTTCCCGCGGGTGCTTGCCGTAGCAGCGCCCCGCCAGGGAATTATCCACCCCCTTTCTCTCCGGCGGCGCATAGTCCAGCACCGGAGCCAGGTTGAGGTTCAGCCCCACGGCCTGCATCAACCGACCGGTCAACCGGCCGTGCTCCGAAAACCATTCCTCTCTCCCCGCTTGGGCCAGATCCTCCCCGCTGGGGGGTCTTTCCCCCATCACCGCCAGGCGGCTCACCCGACCCCCCTCTTGATCCACCGTGAAAATCGACGGATGCCCCGCGAGGTCACGGCATTCCCGCACCAAAGCATGAAATTGGCCCGCGTGGCTCATGTTGCGGGTGAAATAAATGAAGCCCCCCGGCCGAATCCTCCGGATCAAATCCCTCAGACCATCATTCAACTCCGGACCCGGCACCCCCATGACGATCAACCGGCCGGCAGGGTGCGCACTCATCTCTTTGGCATAAGGGACTCCCGCCGGCTTCGCACGCCGAAAACGGCCGACCAAGGCGGGCATCGGCCGTTTTTCTGCTACCTTAAAGCTGAACTTAAACTTAATCTGGAAGGCGTGCCTGCCTTTCAGATCATTTTTACCCCGGCTAGCTCCGCAGAGATCAGCCAGTTACCCACCCCCCTGCAGATTGAGGTTCTCCGTGAATTTGACGTTCTCACGCCCGATTTCCTCACCCGCCATCCCGATCGTTTTGGGAAGGTGAAACACCCTGAGCGCACCCTGTACCGGTATCGCGCCGCCGACTATCGGATTTATTTCGAGCAAAAAACCGTCGGGTTGGTCATTCACCGGGTCCTCCATAAGAACTCGCTGAAGGATTTTGCCTTCCGCTCCCAACTGCCCGGTTCGGAGGACGAGGAACTCGCCGGCAACCCCCGTTTTTGGGATCTGATTGACAGCCCCCATCCCTCAGCCGAACCCAAGTAATCCATGCCGCGTTCCCTCTTCCTCCTCGCCCTGCTTTCCCCTTGGATCGTCGGCTGCCAATCTGGTCCCAAGATGAGCAATCTCGTGGCTTTTTACACGGATTTTGGGATGAACGATCCCTACGTCGGTCAAATCAAAGGTGCGGTCAAGTCAATCAACCCCAAGGCCGAGCTGCTCGATCTTTCCCACGACAGTGCCGTCTTTGATGTCAGCGCCGCCTCCTACCTCCTCGCGAAATCTGCCCGCACCCTCCCCGCGGGAACCATTATCGTGGCCGTGGTGGATCCCGGGGTGGGCGGCGGCCGCGCTGCGTTGGCCGTGCGCACTACGGGCGGTCGGATTTATTTGGCTCCCGATAACGGTCTTCTCACTGAGGTCCTTGCCCGGGAAGGGCTGGCGGAGGCCCGGCTGATCGAAAACCGGGATCTCCTCTCGCCCGGGGAAGCGTCCTCCACCTTCCACGGTCGGGATATCTTTGCCCCGATCGCCGGCCACCTTTCCGGGGGCACCTCCCTGGCGGCGGTTGGCCCAAAAGCCGAAAAACTTCTGCGCCTCCCTCGCAACACCGCCACGGTCATGCCCAACCTCGCCAAAGGCTTGGTCCTTTTTGTCGATCACTACGGCAATATTCTCACCAATATTCCTGGCTCCGAGTTGACCAGGCTTCGCACCGGCCAGCTCCTCAATCTCACCATCAAGGGCAAAGCCGTCCCGATCCCCTTCCTGCGCACCTACGCGGAGGCCCCCGACGATCGCCCCTTTGCCCTCGTCAACAGTGACGGGGAATTTGAAATCGCCATCCGCGAGGGAAATGCCGCCAAAAAACTGGGCGTTGCTCCCGGCGACGCGGTGGTTCTGAAGTTCTAGGGCTCTCCGGCGCCTTCCGCCCCGTCACCGGTTTTCCCGTTCGATCGGTCACCCAGGATCGGATGCGGATCGGCTCCGCAAAGCGGGCGGCGGCGGGACGCGCTTCGACCGCGCTGCCAAAAGTTCTTGGGCCATCATTCGGGCGGCTTTGCCCTCTCCCCCCAGCATCCGCGTCAACTCCCGCTCCCTCCCCTCACCTTCCAATCGGGCCAACTCCGCAAACGTTCTTCCCTTTTCCACCCGTTTGGCGACGGCAAAATGCCCGTCAGCGGCTGCCGCCACCGCCGGGAGATGGGTGAGACAGAGCACCTGATGGCTTTTCCCCAACCCCCGGAGCCGCTCGGCCACCGCCACCGCCGTCTCCCCGCCGACATTTGCGTCCACTTCATCAAAAATCAAGATCGGCACCTCATCCTTCTCCGCCAAGACCGTCTTGAGCGCCAACATGACCCGCGCCAGCTCACCGCTGGAGGCAATCGCCCGCAACGGCCGGGGGGACTCCCCGGGGTTCGGCGCAAACAACAACTCCACCCCCTCCGCCCCGTCCGGCCCGGGTTCCTGCACTGCCAGGGCCGCCTCCAATCGGCTTTGGGCAAAACCCAGTCCGTGGAGCTGCTCAATCACCTCCCGGATAAACCGTGGAGCCGCCTTTTTCCTCCCTTCGCTCAATCTGGAACAGGCCTGCCCATGCTGCCGGGCGGCCTCCCGCACCTCCTCCTCCAGCTTGCTCTCCGTCCCCTTGGCATCTGCCAACTCCGCCTGCCGCAATTTCAGTTCTTCCAGACGGCGGAGGGCCGCTTCCACACTGCCCCCGTATTTTTTCTTCAGTCCCTGCACCACGTCCAGCCGACCTTCCATCTCCGCCAAACGCTCCGCATCCAGGCCTACCTGCTCGGCCCGCCGCTCGGCTTCTCTCGCCAAGTCCCGCAATATTTCCACGGCTTGTTCGTGCTTCGTGCGCATCTCCGCCGCCGCCCCGTCCAACCGCTCCCATTCCACCAGGGCCCGCTGCACCTTTCCGAGCGATCCCAGGGCGTTGTCCTCCCCTGCCTCCAATCGGTGGCTCATCTCCGCCGCCAACTCCACGATCCGCTTCCCGTGCCCGGCCGCGGCGTAATTTCGGTCCAGTTCCTCATCCTCCCCGGGCCGAAGCCGGGCCTGCTCCAGCTCCTTTACCTGGTGATCGAGGAGATCCTTCGTGGCTCCGTCCGCCCCGGCGATCTTTTGCCGGAAACTTGCCAGCTTCTCCGCGGCGTCCCTCGTCCGGACCCACGCCGCTCGGACACCCGCGGCTTCCTTTGCAAGACCTCCAAAGGCATCCAAGGCCGCCCGCTGCGCCGACGGGGAGAGCAAGGTCTGGTGGTCATGCGGCCCGTGTAAATCCACCAGCCGGTCCCCCAGTTCCTTCAAAACCGCCAGCGTGACCGCCGACCCGTTCAGAAATTGCCGCCCTGCTCCCGTGGTGCTGATTTGCCTTTTCACCACCAAAACCCCTTCTGGGTCCGGTTCCACCCCCTTTTCCTCCAGCCAACCTTGGAAATCCTTGGCCCCATCCAGTTCCCCCTCCACCAGACAGGTCTCCGCCCCCGTCCGCACCAGTCCCTTCTCCGCCCGCTCCCCCAGCAAAAGCAGAAAGGCATCAACCAGAATCGACTTGCCCGCTCCCGTCTCGCCGGTGAGCACATTAAAACCCCGGCTTAGTTCCCACTCCACCGCCTCCACGACCGCCAGGTTACGAATGCGAAGTCGGCGCAGCATCAACTCAAGCTATGCGGGGAAACCGATCTTTTGCCGAGGGAAAACGCTCGCGGGCCCTTGCCCCACCGGCCTTAGGCCAGACTTTTCTCGGCCGCGGCGATCACCCGCTCTTCACTGGGCATCACCGCCTGCTCCAGCACCCTGGCGTACGGCTGAGGCACATCCAAGCCGGTCACCCGCTCAATCGGCGCATCGAGATGATCAAAAGACCGGTGCTGGATTTCATAGGCCACCTGGGCCCCCCACCCGGCAAACGGCTTATTCTCCTCCACGATGACGACCCGGTTCGTCTTGGCGACCGAGGCGAGAATCGTCGGAAGGTCGAGCGGCTTGATCGTGCGCAGATCGATCACCTCGGCGGAAATCCCGTTGGCCGCCAACTTGCCCGCCGCCCCCAGGGCCACATGGGTGGAGGCGCTGTTGGCGATCAGGGTGACATCGTTTCCCTCCCGGCGAATGCGGGCCTGCCCGATCGGGACAATCCACTCCCCATCCGGCACCTCGTCCTTAAACCCGTACAACTTTTCGTTTTCAATGAAACAGACCGGATTATTGGAACGGATCGCGCTTTTCAGCAGCCCCTTGGCGTCATCGGGAAAACCGGGGGTGATCACGGTGAGGGCCGGCACATTGGCATACCAGTTCTCCGGGGTGTGGGAATGGGTCGCCCCCACCTGCAGCCCGGCGCCGGAGGAGCCGCGAAAAACGATCGGGATCGAATACTGCCCGCCGCTCATGTAGCGGATCGCCCCGGCGTTGTTGACGATCTGGTCGTAGGCGACCATCGAAAAGCTCCACGTCATAAACTCCACCACCGGCCGCAGACCCATCATCGCCGCCCCCACGCCCAACCCCGCAAAGCCGGACTCGCTGATCGGGGTATCCACCACCCGCTTTGGACCGAACTTCTGCAGCAAACCGGAGCTGACCTTGTACGCCCCCTGATACTCCGCGACCTCCTCGCCCATCAGAAAAACGCGCTCGTCCCTTTCCATCTCCTCGCTCAACGCCTGGTTGAGCGCCTCCCGCATCGTGCACACCGCCATGACTAGCTCCCGATCGGCGGCCGGAATTCCGGCATCTGATCTTCCGGGGCGAAAATGTCTTCGAAGACAGTGTTCACTTCGGGTTCAGGGGAGGATTCGGCAAAGGCCACGGAATCTTCCGCCTCCGCCACGCACTGCCGTTCAATTTCCTCATACTGCTTCTCGGTGAGGGCCTTCTCCTTGTAAAGCCGCTCGCGATAGAGGGCGAGAGGGTCGGCCTCCTTCTTGCGGTTTTCAATCTCGTCCTTGCTCCGGTAATGGCCCGGGTCGGACATGGAGTGCCCCCGGTAACGGTACGTTTTGATCTCCACCAACGAGGGCAGGCTTTCCGTGCGGGCCAGTTGCACCGCATCCCACATCTTCTCGCGGACATCGTCGACATCGGCCCCGTGGGCGGTGATCCCGGCCATGTCGTAGCCGTCGGCCCGCTTCACCAGCGGATCCCCGGCCGAACTGCGGTGCTGGCTCGTGCCCATCGCATATTCGTTGTTTTCGATCACGTAGATCACCGGAAGCTTCCAGAGCGCCGCCAGATTCAGAGCCTCATGGAAGGCACCTTGGTTCACCGCCCCGTCCCCCAGGTAGCAGACGGTGACGGCCCCGCTTTGGTTGTACTTCTGGGCAAAGGCGATGCCGGCTGCCAGCGGGGTCTGGCCCCCAACGATGCCGTGGCCGCCGTGAAAATGCTTTTCCTTGCTGAAAAAGTGCATGGAACCGCCCTTTCCACGCGAACAGCCCGTGATCTTTCCAAAAAGTTCCGCCATGCACTCCCGCGCACTCATCCCGCGGGCGAGTGCGTGCCCGTGATCCCGGTACGCGGTGATCACCGCGTCCCCTTCATGCAGCGTGGAAATGGAACCCACTGCCACCGCCTCCTGGCCGATGTAAAGATGACAGAATCCCTTGATCTTGGCCTGCATGAAGGCTTGGGCAGCCTTCTGTTCAAAGCGCCGGATCAGAACCATCTTGCGAAGCAGGTCGACTCGCTCGGTCGCGGTCAGGATAGGCAGGACCGCCGGGGATTTGCCCGGTTTCTCCTTCGACCGCGTCTTTTTTGCTCCAGCCGTCGCCACTTTTAGGCTCCTTGTCTATGCCCTCCGGGACGCCCGGAGAGATGGTTTCTTTAATATGTGATTATGCTCGGTTTTAGGACCTTTTCAATTCCAAGATGAAAAGTTGTTTATATCTGGGAACCAAAGAGATCCGGCATCAGGCTGGACCCCCACCTCCATGCCATCGGCATGGCCTGGTACCCAATGTGCCCCTGCCCCACCTCCCGGTAATGGGCACCCCCCCAATCCTTCGCCAACGCACGCAGTTGATCAGGACGGGCAATTCGGTCATGCCTTCCTCCCACCAGGAGGATTTTTTCCGGCGGCAGTTTGGGTTTCATGAAAGAGGGACAGACAAGGGGCAACAACCGCGCGGCTTGTTCGCGGCGCAGTCCCCTCGCCTCCATTTGTCTTCGGATCACCCAACCCCCCGGCGAATCCCAGATCGCCGTGGCCACGTCGGAAATCGGTTGCACCAACCACGCGCAGGCCAGATCCGGTTCCTGGCAAAGCGTCAGGGATGCCACCCATCCACCCAGACTCATCCCCCAAAGACCCACGTTGGGCGCTCCCGCCGCCCGCGCCATCTGCACCACCATCCGGGTTTCTGCCACTGCCTGGCGGATCGTCTCGGCACTGCGGATCAAATTTCCTCCAAAGACCAGCTCTCCGCTCCAGGTTCCCTTGGGCCGGCGGCGATAGTGATAGGGCAGATCGTAAAAGATGGCTGTCCAGCCCAGCCGGTTGAGCACCGAGGCCCAATGCACATAACCCACGTCACTCGCGGAAAAGAGCGAGTGGAGCAAAACCATCGCGGGCGATTTCATTCCCTCCGTTCCCGGCCAGACGCGCAGATGGACGGCGTTATTTTCCTCCCGGTCGCAGGGAACCGGCGTGGGAACCTGCTGCCGACCCACCACCAAGGATCCGGCAACCTTTCCTGGGGCTTGGTAAAATGCCCCTGGCCCCTTCCTTAACCATTCCTCCGCATAGCGGCTCCACTCTTCCGGACCATGCCGCCCGGCCCGACCCAGCAGCTGCCAGAAACCGATTCCGGCAAAGGCGGACGCATCCACCAGCTCCGACTGCCAGCGATGAAACCCGTCGATCATCGTCCCTGTTTCCACCGCTCCTGCGGGGTGTGTGGCAACTCGTGGGACTGCAGTTGATGACGGTGGCGGGCCGCCTCATACACCTTTCGCATTTCCCGTCCTAGTCGCTGGACCCACTCGAATCGTTTTTCGTTTTTGCCCGGGGGCGCCATCGGTTCCCCCGCCGCCACCACGATCCGCGGGCGCCGAGCCCAGTTTTGCCTCACGTAAAGCTGGTCGCTTCCCACAATCACGGCGGGCCGGACCGGAACCTGGGCCCGGGCCGCCAGCAGCGCCACTCCTTCCGTCAAGTCCGCTCCACCCAACACGGAGGTGGATCCGGCCCGCAGTCCTCCCTCGGGAAAAACGCAAACAATCCGCCCTTGCTCCAACCGCTGCAGGGCCGCTTTCAGTGCCGCGGTGTCAGCTTGCCGGCGGCCGACGGGGATCACGTTGGCCACCCGCAGCAGAAATCCGAACCATTCCGGCCGGAAAAGTTCCCGCATCGCCAAAAAATCCAGCGGCCGGCGGAAGGCCCCGGCAATCAGCGGCGGGTCAAAGTGACTGAGATGGTTGCAGGCCAGAATCCAAGGCCCGGCCGGCACTTCTCGTGTCTGATACGTTTCCACCCGGCAAAAGCAGGAAAGGAATCCTTTCAGCCCATAGACCACCGACCAGTAGACGGTGTCAGCCATGAAAACCTTGCGGTTAACAACCGAGCCGAAATGTTATCTGCCGAATCTGCGGACCCGCTCCTTGCGCCGGGCCTCCACATGGCGACGGCGATCCACCAGTTTCGTCTTACGCTTCCGCAGTTCCCCGTTGAGCTTTTCCTCCACCTTGTCGATGGCCGCGTACAGGTCATCCTCCCCGGCTTCCGCAAAAAGGTCCGGTCCGGGCAGCGCCAAATGCACCTTCACCCGGTACTGCTTTTTCGGCGGCGCGCTATGATCATGCCAAAGCACCACATGGGCCCCGACGATCCGACCCTCAAAATGATCGAGGTGAGACAGCTTGTTTTTGACGTAGGTGTCGATCCCGTCGGTCAACGGGAGGTGTCGGGGGGTGATATGAACGTGCATGAGAAAATCTTAAGAAAGGTTCTTCGCACTGTCGACCCCCTCTCTGCCAAAAAGTTCTATGAAAACCGTTGGCTCAACCCACCTTGGAAGTCATCCTTTTCCAATGCTGCGCGTGGGCATGGGTTACGACGTCCATCCTCTGGTCGAGGGCCGACCCCTCATCCTCGGCGGGGTCACCATTCCCCATGATCGCGGTCTCGATGGCCACAGCGATGCGGACGTCCTTCTCCATGCCCTGACCGACGCCGTCCTCGGCGCCCTCGCCGCCGGCGACATCGGCACCCACTTTCCCAATACCGACCCGCGCTGGAAAGGTGCCGCCAGCACCATCTTTCTTGCCGAATCCGCCCGCCTCGCCAAAGAGAGAAAAGCCACCATCCTCAACGTTGACGCCTCGCTGTTGGCCGAAGCCCCCAAGCTGGTGCCGCATTTCCCGGCCATGCGCAAAAAAATCGCCACCGCCCTTGGGGTGAAAGAGGACCAGGTCAACCTCAAGGCCACCACCAATGAAAAAATCGGGTTCGTCGGCCGCGGCGAGGGTATCGCCGCGATCGCCACCGCCGCCCTCGACGTGCCGGCATGACGGCGCCGGGACGCTTCATCACGTTCGAAGGCAGCGAGGGTTGCGGCAAAAGCACCCAGATCGCCTCCACCCTCACCTGGCTCCGTTCCACCGGGCTGACCGTCCATGAAGTCAGGGAACCGGGCGGCACCCCCGTCGGGGAAAAAATCCGCCACCTTCTTAAACACGACGCCGATGGGGATCACATGAAGCCGGAGACCGAGCTACTCCTCTTTGCGGCCAGCCGCTCGGAGCTGGTCCGCCACCTTATCCTGCCCGCTTTGGCCAAGGGGGAATGGATCGTGGCGGATCGGTTTCACGACTCCACTACCGTCTACCAAGGCTATGCGCGCGGCCTGCTCATGGAGGATGTCGCCTTCATCAACCGGTTCGCCATCGCCAAACGGGAGCCGGATCTGACTTTGGTCTTCGATCTCGATCCCGCCGAAGCCCGCCATCGTGCCCTGCGGCGGGCGCGCCCGGTGGGCCAAAAAGACCGGCTGGAGGACCAGGACCTGAAATTTTACGAGGCCATCGCCACAGGATACCGCTCCTTGGCGGAACATCAGCCTCAGCGGGTGAAACTGATCGATGCGTCCGGCCCCCGGGAACAGATCTTCACCCGCATCCAGGAGGAACTCTGCCGTGCCTTTCCCTCCCTCCCGCGTTGAGGAGATTTTTTCCGGGGCCGCCAAGGAAGGCCGGTTGGCCCACGCCCATCTTCTGACCGGCGCTCCTCCCGGCGAGCTGGAAACTCTGGGCCGCGGTCTGGCCGCCAACCTGCTCGACGCTGACCCTGAAGGCCACCCCGACTTTTTCCTTCTTCGCCCGGAGTCCAAGTCCCGACGCATCTCCCTCGCCCAGGTTCACCAGTTGGAGCGTTCCCTGTCCCGCAAACCGCACCGGGCCCCCCTCAAGGTCGCCTTGATCCTTGAGGCCGAACGGATGTGCATGCAGCAGGCAGAATCGGCCAACGCCTTTTTGAAAACCCTCGAAGAACCACCCGACCATAGTCTTCTTCTCCTGACCTCCGATCGCCCGGAGGCTTTGTTGCCGACCATCCGTTCCCGCTGCCTCACCTTCCCCGTGATCCCCGGGCTCAACCCCGCACCGATGCCCGGGATCGATGAGCTCGTGCAGGGATGGGAGCAGTCCGCGCAAACGGATGCCTTGGGAGCGTATCGCCGCGCGTCCCTTCTGCAGTCCTTCCTGCTTGGTGCCCGCCAAAAACTGGAGGCTAGGACTGAGGAAATGGACAGCGACGAGGAAGAGGAAGAATCCCTGCAGGCGGCCAGTACCGCCAGCCAACTGGTGCGAATCCGGGAGGACGTGATCACCCACCTGGTTCGCTCCGCGTGGCAAAGAGCCAGGGGAGATCTTCAGCCCGAAATCGTCCGTGAGGTCGAATCCTTGGAAAAACTCCGCCAAGCCCTCGCCCGAAATGTCGACCCAACCCTCGCCATCGAGGTCGCCTGCCTTCGCATCGCTGGCCTCATCTCCTAACGTGGGTGCCTGGTTAACCCGCTTCTTCTTTTCTCCCCTCATCCCCAGGTCCTGATCCTCTGTCACCAGCAAGGAGAAAACCCCGCTGTCTCTCCGCAGTTGAATCTCCCCCTCCTCCAAATCAAAGAGTCAATTGGCTCATGCTCTTAAAAAACCCGTAAGGGGAAGATTCAAATTCTGAAGATTTAGGACTTTAAAGTTAAAGTATTTTATTTTTGATCTTTCTACGGGTTTTTTACTAATATTAACCGAAGATGGATATTAAAGAGATCAAAGGGATCATCGACTTGATGCGGAAAAACGGACTCTCTGAGTTCGAATACGAAAAAGACGGCACCAAGATCCGGATCCGCCGAGGCCCCGACGGTGAACCACAGGTCTTTGCTAGCTCGCCCGGCCTGATTCCCGTCCAGACCGCCGTGCCGATAAGCGCAGGCATCCCCCCCACCGCCGCTGCCGCCGCACCCGTTCCTCCCCCCGCCGCCTCTTCCGCTGCCTCCCCCCTCCCTTCCATCAATTCCCCCATGGTCGGAACCTTCTACTCCTCCCCCGCCCCGGACGCCCCTCCCTATGTGGAGGTCGGCACCGTGGTCAACGCCGAGACCGTCGTCTGCATCATTGAAGCCATGAAGGTCATGAATGAGATCAAAGCCGAAATGTCGGGCACCATCGTCGAGGTCCTCGCCGAAAGCGGCAAGCCGGTGGAGTTCGGCAAACCCCTTTTCCGTATCAAGCCCGTCTGAGGCTCCCGGGAGGGCCTCCCTCCCGGTCTCCCTGCCATGTTTGACAAAGTCCTCATTGCCAATCGCGGCGAAATCGCCCTCCGGGTGATCCGCGCCTGCAAGGACCTCGGCATCCGTACCCTCGCCGTCTATTCCGAGCCCGACCACGACTCCCTCCACGTCCAAGCCGCCGACGAAGCCATCTGCATCGGCCCCGGCCCCAGCCCGCAAAGTTATCTTAAGATCGACCGCATCATCTCCGCCGCCGAGGTGGGGGATGTGGACGCCATCCACCCCGGCTACGGATTTCTATCCGAAAGCGCCCA
>VHDM01000014.1 GCA_016876055.1 Verrucomicrobiota bacterium | reverse complement strand
GCCGAGGTGGTGTTTCTGGCCCTGCCGCACGGGGTTTCGGCAGAGATGGGTGGCGAATTACGAGCAGCGGGTAAGCGGGTATTCGATCTAAGTGCCGACTTCCGGCTGAAAGATCCCAAGATCTACCAGAAGACTTACGGTGCGGCGCATCCGGCGCCCGCGCGGTTGGCGGAGGCGGTCTATGGGCTACCCGAAATTTACCGGGAGAAAATCAAGAAGGCGGACTTGGTGGCGTGTCCGGGCTGTTATCCGACGACCGCGATCCTGGGGCTGGCCCCGGCGTTGAAGTCGGGCCGGGGGTCGGGTGAGGGCATCGTGATTTCCTCCATGAGCGGGGTCTCGGGGGCCGGGAAGAAAGTGGAGCCGGGCTATCTCTTTGCGGAGTGCCACGAAAACCTACGGGCTTACAGCGTGCCGAACCACCGGCACCGGCCGGAGATCGAGCAGGAGTTGTCAGCGGTGGCGGGGTCGGCCGTGAGGGTGGCGTTTGTGCCGCATCTGGTGCCACTGAACCGGGGCATGCTGACTTCCATTTCCTTTCCCTTGAAAAAGGGAACCACCCAGGCCGACCTGCAGAAGGAGTATATGGATTTTTACAAGGGGGCGGTGGCGGTGCGGGTGTTGACGGGGGAGGCTTTGCCGGAGACGAAGCGGGTGATGGGTCGGCACGGGGCGGAGTTGGCGGTGCGGGTGGATGAGTGGACTGGCCGGGCCCTCGTGATTGTGGCGATCGATAATCTTGGCAAGGGGGCGGCTGGGCAGGCGGTGCAGTGTTTCAACCTGCGACACGGGCTGCCGGAGGGGGAGGGTCTCGACTGGTGAGCCAATTGGTCTGGCTGCGGAAAGGCACGGTGACTTCCGCGAAGGGATTTCTGGCGAACGGGCTCCATGCGGGGATCAAGCCGGGGCGGGAGAAAGACATGGCATTAGTGGTGTCGGTGAAGCCGGCGGAGGCGGCCGGGGCCTTCACGACCAACCAGGTGAAGGCGGGACCGGTGCGGGTCACGCAGGCCCACCTCCGCAACGGGGCGGTGCGGGCGGTGATTTTGAACAGCGGCAACGCCAACGCCTGCACCGGGGTGCGGGGCATCGCGGATGCGAAGCGGATGACGGTGGAAACCGCGAAGGTGCTGAAGTGTCGGCCGCACGAGGTGTTGGTCTGTTCGACCGGGCGGATCGGGGTGCCGTTGCCGATTCGCAAGGTGCTGCGGGGCATCCGCTCGATCGCCGGCCGAGTGAAGCCCAACGGCGGTCCGGGGGCGGCGCGGGCGATCATGACCTCGGACACGAAGCGGAAAGAGGCGGCGGTGCGGCTGACGATTGCGGGCCGGCGTTTGACGATCGGGGCGATGGCCAAAGGGGCGGGGATGATCCACCCCAACATGGCCACCTTGCTCTGCGTGGTGGCGACCGATGCAGCGGTGGACCAACGGACGCTGGTGCGACTGACGGCCGATGCGGTGGAAAACAGTTTTAACCGGATCAGCGTGGATGGGGACATGAGCACGAACGACACGGTGCTGGTGTTGGCCAACGGGGCGGCGGGAAACACGCCCCTGCGGAGCTACGACCAGGACTTGGGTAAATTTTCCAATGCCCTGAAACAGTTGATGCTGGAGATGGCCAAGAAGATCGTGGAGGACGGGGAGGGGCGGACCCGGGTGATCGAGCTGACGGTGGTGGGGGCTTTGACGGACCGGGATGCGAAGCTCATGGCGGAGGCGATTGCCCGATCGGCGCTCGTGAAAACCTCCTGGGCCGGCGGGGATCCGAATTGGGGCCGGATCATGGGGGCGATCGGGGCCTGCGGGGCGCGGATGCGGGAGGAACTGGTGGACATCCATTACGATGGGGTGTCCGCGGTGCGGGGCGGAGTGGCGGCGGCGACGCCGCCGGGGCGGTTGAAAGCGGCGGCGCGGAGATCGAGGGTGTCCATTCAGGTGAGCCTGAATCTGGGCAAGGGGGAATACCGGATGCTCACCACGGATCTTTCGGAAAAATACGTGCGGATCAACCTCGGGGAGTAGCGATGGCGGGGGT
The DNA here is from genome assembly GCA_016876055.1 of Verrucomicrobiota bacterium. Classification (GTDB taxonomy): domain Bacteria; phylum Verrucomicrobiota; class Verrucomicrobiia; order Methylacidiphilales; family Verrucolacustridaceae; genus Verrucolacustris. Next base: position 18,251 of record VHDM01000014.1, on the reverse strand, counting down.
GATTGTGGTGAAATATGGCGGCAGCGCCATGGAAGATCCGGCCCAGGTGGAGGAGATTCTCAGGGAGATCGCCGGCTTAACAAAGGGGGGTTTTCCCCTGGTCCTCGTGCACGGAGGTGGGAAGGAGATCAGCGCGGAGCTGGAGCGGAAAGGTTTGAAGGCGGTATTTGCCGGAGGCTTTCGGGTGACGGAGGAGGCGGCGATGGCGGTGGTCGAGGAGGTGCTGGACCGGAAGGTAAACCCGGGGATCGTGGCCAAGCTGAACGAGCTGGGCGGAAAAGCACGGGGCATCAGTGGAAGGAGGATTTTTCAGGCGAAAAAGGCGGCGAAAGTGGATGGAGTGGACCTGGGCCGGGTAGGGGAGGCCCGGGGGTGTGACCCCGCGGAGGTAAAGAAAGCTTTGGCGGCCCATGAGACGGCGGTGGTGAGTCCGGTGGGCCAAGGGAACGATGGCGGGGCGATGAATCTCAACGCCGACGTGGCCGCGGCGGCTTTGGCGGGAGCGTTGCAGGCGGGGCAGCTGGTATTTTTATCGGACGTGCCCGGGTTAATGCGGGATCCCAAGGATGCGGCGACGTTGATCCGGGAGATCGGAACGATGGAACTAGCCAACCTCGAGAAGGAAGGGGTGATCCGCGGCGGGATGATCCCGAAGTGCCGGTCGGCCGCAGCGGCTCTGAAACAGGGCTTGAAGAGGGTGGACTTTGTGGACGGAAGGGTGGCTGGGAATTTGACGAAGGTGGTCAGGGGGCGGGCGGCTCCCGGCACCGTGCTGAAGCCCTAGCTACGCCGCAATCTCCACCCGGGTACCGACGGGCACGAGGGAGTAAAGGTCGATCACATCGGAATTTTTCAGGCAGACACAGCCGGCGCTGGCGGGGGTTCCGATCAGGTCCTCGCGGTTGGTACCGTGGATGTAGATGAAGCGGTCTTTGCTGGTGCGGTTGTGTTCCTCTTCGCCGTCGAGCCAGAGGATGCGGGTGAGGACGAGGTTCTTTTTCTCAACGGGGTCGGTGGGCTGCCAGACGCGTCCAGTGGGTTTGCGTCCAACGAACTGGGTACCGGCGGCGGCGCCATCGCCAATCTTTTCGCAGACGCGGTGCCAGCCGAGTGGGGTTTGGTGGCTGTCGGGTTCCGAGCCGGTGCCTTTTTTGGCGGTGGAGACGGGAAAGGAGCGGGTGACGCGGCCGTCGTCGCCGATGAGGTCGAGTCGTTGGGCGGAGACGGAAACGCGGAGGTGCATGGTGGATGAGGATTAGGTTGAGGGTGGGGTTGGGGAAAGGACGATCATTTATCCTCAGGGGAAAGGACAATCAGAACGGGTCCGGGGGTGATGTGCCACCAGTGTCCGGTTTTGGAGCGTTCGGCGAGGGTGGTGAAGCGGTACTGGTCCATGCGGATGCGGAGGTAAGTGGCGGGGGAGAGGGTGGGTTGGCCGGGGGCGAGGAGGTCGGTGACGGCGGGGGAACCGGCGCGGAGTTGTTTGATGAATTCGGCGAACCAGCCGGGGAGTTGGCCGCGTTCGGCGGAGAGGGCGGCAAACCACATTTGCCAGTCGAGCCTTGGCTGGAAGGGGGCGACCTGGGGCGGGAGACGGTCGGGCGGTCCGGCTTTGTAGCGAAAGAGGATGGGTTGCCATTCGGTGCCGTTGGCGCTGTGTTCGAGGATGAGTTCCGGGCGGCGGACGGTCATGACGGCGAAGAGGCCGTAACCGGAGGTAAGATGCCACGGGGCGAAAGTTTTTTCCAAGGAACCAAGGAGGGGAAGGGACATGCGGGGGGCGAGTCCGGCGGTGGCGAGGAGGATGGGGAAAGCAACGGAAAGTTGGATAATGGCAGCAACGGAGCAAAGGAGGCGCCAGGGAACGGGTGTCCAGGGGAGCGGGATTTTTTGAGGGGCAAGGAAGCGGGGCCAGTAACGGTTATCGATGAGGGTGAGGGAGAGGGCGGCGGTGAGGAGATTGAAGTAGGCGTAGTTGCCGGTGAGCGCGATGAGGGCCATCAGGGCCAGAAACGAGATGCCGGCGACAAGGCGGGCGCGGGGGTGGGGGATGAGGATGGCGAACGGGATGAGGAGTTCGGAAATCAGGGTGGCGAGAGTGGCGAGGGATTGGCCGGGGATCTGGTGGGCGAACCAGGAAAGGGGATTGGGGATCGGCTGGGTGAAAAAGTGGTAGGACATGGCGGAGAGGTCGGCCCAAGTGGGGTCGCCGCTGAGGAGTTTGACGAGGCCGGAGCTGAGCATGAGGCGGAAGACGAGGAACCAGGCGGCTACGCGGAGAAGGAGAGGCGGGACGTCGCGGCCGGGAACGGTGGGGAGCAGGCCCGGTTTTTCCAGGAAAATGACAAGGAAGCCGGCCTCGAGGAGAAGGGTGTCCCACTGGAAGGAGAGGAAGTCCTGGCCGATGTTGACGAAGGAGAGCCAGCAGAACCAGGCGAGGGCGGCGGAGATGGGTCGGAGGAGGCCGAAGGTGAGGAGGACGGCGGCAATGAGGCCGGCGAGGGCGATGAGGTGGAGAGAGGTGTTGGACGCGCCGAAAATCCAGGCGAGGGAGGGGAGGGCCCAGGGGGCACCGGGGCCGAGGGCTGGGGAGGCGCGGGACAGGAGGTTTTCAGCCGGGAGGATTCCGTCGGTTCCAAGCAGGCCTGGAATCTGGAAGAAGAGAGAAAGGAAGGCAAAGAGGTAGGAGAGGCCGGTGAATCGGGCGAAGAACCAGAAGCCAAGGGAGGTGTTCAAGGACGCTATTCTGATCGCCCTATCCCCCTAGGAAAGTGGGATGATTGATTCCGGGGGAGGGACGGGCCTGGGCCCGTCCCCGAAAAAATAAAAAAAAGTGAAAAAGGACCGCATCTTTTTTTGGAAACCGGAGTCTAATCCCTCATGAAGACAACCACACAAAACACAGCATGGAGATCCCAAGACAAAACCAACAACCCCTCTCGCCCGGCAGGGAGCGGGGAGCGCCGCGGCTCGGACGTGTCCGACCGCCTGCTGGCGTTCACCTCGAATCTGCTCGGGTTGGCGGGGAGCCTGCCGGAGGACCGGGCGGGCGGACACCTGGCGGAGCAGTTGCTCCGTTCCAGTACCGCCGCCTACTTCCGGCACGGAGAGGCGGAAGGTTCACCCTCGGCCAAGGAGTTTGCGGACAAGTTCCGTGCGGCCCTGACCGAGCTGCGCATCTCGCGCCGCGCCCTGCAACTGCTCGAGAAGGCCGGGCTGCCCTGTGACGGGCAGGCGGTCCGATCCGCCCTAGAGGAAGTGGATATCCTGATCCGGATCTTCTTTTCCAGTATCCGGACACTGGAGAACAAAGCGGCCGCCTGAGGAAGCGGCCGCGCCGCGGCGGTCGGTCCGGATCCCCTGAGGAAGGGGAAGAGCCGGGCCGGCCGCCGCCGGCATTGTTCCCCTAGCGGGAACCACCTACGATAAGAGCTGGAAGGACCCTATGGGCTTAGTTGCCATCTCCATGCCCCAGCTGGGGGAGTCGATCGCTGAGGCGACCTTGATCCGCCTCAAGGTGAAGCCTGGGGACAAGGTGAAGGCCGACCAGGAGGTGGCCGAGGTGGAGACCAGCAAGGCGGTGATGAGCGTGACCACGAGCTATGGCGGGGTCTGGAAAGAGTGGAAGGCCAAGGAGGGAAAAAGTTATCCGGTGGGGTACGTGCTGGGCCAGGTGGAGGCGGCAGGTGTGACCGTGGAGGAACCGGCGAAGAAGGCGCAGACGCCCGCCGCCGCGGGTGGGAAAAAACCGGGCAAGGACTTAGCAGAAAAAAAATCCAAGGGGGCGATCCCCGTGGCGCATGAAAACGGAGCGAATGGGAATGGGAGCGAAGTGTTGCCGACGATTACCGGGTTGCCGGTACCGGCGAAGGCGGCGGGGGCGAGTTACCTTTCGCCGAGGATGAAAGCGCGGATCAACGAGCTGGGGCTGCATGCGGCGGACCTGGCCGGGTTGGCGCCGAGTGGGGGAAAGGGGAGAGTGACCATTGAGGATTTCGAGAGGTTTATCGCAGATCTGGAGAAGCAGAAGTTGACGCCGGCGTCGTCAATGCGGGTGGCGGTGGCGGATGCGATGCGGAGGAGCTGGACACGGCCGCTGGCCACGGTGGGTCGGGGTGCGCGGATGGATGCCGTCATGGCCCATCGCAAGCAACACCCGGGAAAACCTGGGCCGACCTTATATGCCGCCCGGGCGTTGGGCATGGCACTGGGAGAGAACAGTGCTCCGGCAGGAAGGTTGGTGGGAAACCGGATTGTGCATCCCAGCTCGATCGACATCGGCTTTGCGGTGGAGGCGGAGGACGGCGTGCTGGTGCCGGTATTGCGAAAGGTGAATCAAACCTCCTTGGATAAGATGCTTCCGGGCTACACGGAGCTGATGAGACAGGCCAAGGAGCGGAAATTGCCGGCGGATGCGGTGGGGGGATCGGTGGCGGTGGTGACGAACTATGGAACTTTCGGACTGGAATGGGCGACGCCGATTCCGTTGCCGGAGCAGAGTTTGGTGATGGGACTGGGTGCGGCGAAGAAGGTTCCGGCCTGGGACGAGAAGACCAACTCCTTCCAACCGGTCAATGAGGCGAGGCTTACGCTCAGCTTTGACCACCGGGTGATCGACGGCGGGGCGGCGGGTCGGTTGTTAGCGCGGGTGGCGGAGCTTTTGGAAAACCCAGAAAAGCTTTAGCGCTTGGTCAGGTCTTTTTTGAGGCCAAGCGGACGGCGATTTCGGCGGAGAGAAGGACAAGAGGGAGGCCTCCGCCGGGGTGGGTGGTGCCGCCGACAAAGTAGAGGTTTTTCATCAGCGGGGAGTGGATCGGGGGACGAAGGAAGGAAGGAACCATGCCGTGGGAGGCCCATCCGTAAAGGGAGCCGCCCACGACGGCGTCGCGGGTTTCGAAATCGGCCGGGGAGAACCACTCCTTGTGGACGATCCGCTTGGTCAGACCAGGCAGAAACTTTTCGTCGAGAATTCGAATGATGCGGTCGGTGTAGGCCGGCGACTCATTGGCCCAGTCAATCCTTTCGGTTTCCGCCGGGGCGTTGACCAGCAGGAAGTAATTGTCGTGATCGGGCGGGGCGTCAGCGGGTTGGGAGCGGGCGCTGAGGCAAAGGTAAATCGTGGGATTTTCGGCTGGCCGCCTGTCCCGGAACATCTGCTGAAACTCGAGCGGGTAGTTGTCGGAGAAGAAGATGTTGTGATGACCCAATGAGGCATCTTTGCCTTTGACCCCAAGGAGCACGACAAAACCGGAAATGGCCCGCTGAGGTTTGGCGATCTTCTCGGCCATGGCCCGGGCCCCGGGATGAAGAATAGTCTTTTGGTAGGCCCGCAAAACGTCCCCGTTATGAAAAATCAGATCGGCCGGGAAGCGGAAACCGTTCTCTAAAGTGACCTGATGGGGTTCGATGGTGGCCACCTCGGCTTTCAAGTGGATGGCTATCCCGTTTTTTTGGGCGAGACCAAGCAGCGTTTCTGCCAATCGCCGGATTCCTCCCTGAATAAACCAACCGCCAAACCGGGCCTGAACGTAAGGGATCACCGCAAAAGTGGCGGGGGTGAGTTCGGGATCGCTGCCGTTGTAGGTGGCGAACCGCTGGAGAAACTGCTGCAGATGCGGATCCCGATAAAATTTTCGGGAGGCGGAGGCGAGAGAGCGCCAAGGGCTCATGGCGGGCAGATGGCGTAAAAGTGGAAGCAGACGCGGATCCCAGACCTTGCGCCAGACTTCGGATGGATCGCTCTCCAGGAATGCTGAAGCCGAAAGGTTGTAGAGGCCTTCGGCGTGACGGAGGAGACGGGCGGAGTCGGGGCGCGACCAGAAAAACTCGTTTTCGTCGAATTGATAACCGTCGGCCCACCGGTAACGGCAAGTGGGGGAGAGCGGTTCCAGCTTGAGATGGTCTTCCCGCTTTTCGCCAAGATCGGCAAAAAGCCGGTCGAGGATCTGAGGCATGGTGAAAAGGGAGGGGCCAAGGTCCCAACGGAAGCCGGCGCTGCGACGTTCGGAAACCTTGCCACCCACCGCCTCATTTTTTTCGAGGAGGACGACCTGAGCCCCGGCTTTGCGCAGGCGCAGGGCGGCGGCGAGGCCACCGATCCCGGCACCGACCACGACGGCTTTTTTTCCGGCGAGGCGGTCGGTCATTTCGGTCTCCGTTGCCAAAGGTGAAGCAGGCAGGAGGAGAATTCCTGTGGCTGGTTTTTCATTTTTGCCTCCAGTTGATCCGGCGGGAACCATTCCAAACCCGCAACCTCGGTAGGGTCGGGTTGAAAAGGGCCGGCATGGACGGCGCGGTAGAGCCAGACGAACTCCTGGCCGGTCTCTTGGCAGGCCGGAAAGTAGCCGACCCGACCAAAGTCCCGGCAGGAGCTGGCGGGTACCCCGATTTCTTCGGGAATTTCCCGGAGGATGGCGGCGTCGTACGCCTCACCGGCATTGACGTGACCGCTCACGCTGGAGGTCCACTTCCCGGGCTCGCGATCCTTGGAGAGGGAGCGGCGTTGTAGGAGAATTCGGCCATTGGGGTCGTAAAGCCAGAGGTGGACGGCCCGGTGGAGCTGGCCGCGGGCGTGGATTTCCGAGCGAGGGCCAGAACCGACCACCCGATCGGACGCGTCCACGATATCAAATAGCTCGTCCACACTGCTCATAGAGTTGCCACCATTCCGAAGGATCGAGTTCCTCGGCCCGGCGGGCGAGATTAACGGGCAGAACCCGCTTGAGCTGCTTGCGCCGCTGGGAAAAACCCTTCCGCACAAAGGCGTAAAACTTCTCCAGCCCGCCCGGAATGGAGGGGCGGCGGAGGAGGCGGAGGACGGCGGAATCAACTCGCGGGCGTGGGTAAAAAACTTCCGGAGGTAAGGCGCGAACCTTTTCGATTTGAAAGACGGTCTGCAGCAATACGGTGACCGCGCCGTAATCGGACGAGCGTGGTTGGGCGGCAAAACGGTCCGCCACTTCCTTTTGGAGGGTGACGACCACGGTTTCGGGGGGAGGTTGCCGCAACGCCAGTTGGACGAGGAGGGGCGTGGAAATTGAGTAGGGAAGATTGCCGCAAAGTAATTTCCTGGGCGGTTGCGAAAGGAGGGTCTTCAGGGCGTCTCCCTCGATCAGTTTGAAGCGGGGCTCGGTTTTAAAATCCTCCTGCAGAAAGGAGATCAGGCCTTGATCGATTTCCAGCGCCTCGACGGAGTGGCCGGCGGCGAGCAGGGCGCGGGTCAGGGCGCCGAGACCGGGACCGATTTCCTGCACTGGTTCTGAGCCTGCCGGACCGATGGCTTGGGCGATTTGGGCGGCGAGAGTGGGTTCGGCGAGAAAGTTCTGCCCAAGCTGGCGGAGCGGGCGGAGGCCGCGAGCGGCCAGGATTTCCTTGATCCGGGTGGTGTTCAGAGCTGGCGCTGGAGAATGGCGTGCAGTTCGCCGGGATTGAGAATGCCGTGGACCTCGGCCGAACCCTTGCCGTACGCGCAGGCCCAGCCAAAACCGGCGGAGGATGAGGCAGTCCGACCGGTGCGAAGACCGGCGGGGCCGTTGTGCCAGGAGAGAGAGGGAAGACGGGAACGGTTTTTTTTGGCGGTGGTGGCAGAGTCGAGGAACTGGAAACCGCCGACGGAGTAAGGGCAGTAGACGAGAATGAGAGCGTTCTTGCCGGCGTAGCGTCGGGCGATGTCGACGGCGCGGTCCAGCTCATGCAACTGGCGCACGGCGAGATCGGCCTGATTTTGACCGGCGGCCACGGCGACGAGCGGGTGTTCCACCACGAGAAAGTATCCGAGCAAGTTGTAGGCAAGGGTCTGGACGGCCCGCTCGACGAGGTCGGAGAGGCGGACCGTGCCGGCTCCGCCGTCATCGGCGGCGGCGAGGGGCAGCTCCTTGGGGGCAAACAGTCCGATGATCCGGCGGGTGTTCCAAGCCGGGAAGCTCTGCAGGCCGGCACGGTCGAAGACGATGGTGTAGTCCAGCTTTTCGGCCTCCTGGATCAGGTCGCGGTGGCCGACCTTTCTCTCGGTCTCGATGACTTCGCGGCCACCGCCAAAAATGAGGTCGATACGGGTGGAGTCGAGGAGCTGATTGGCCACGGTGGCGGAAACCGAGGCGTCCGGCTGGTGGGCGAAAAACGCCGCGACACCTGGCGAGGTGACGGCTCCGGAAGAGATGATGCCGACGGCACGGCCTCGGCGCTGGGCTTGGTAAAGGAGGGTGTCGCCCGGTCTGCCGTCGTAGCGGAGGCTGAGCTGGTTGGCGGGGCCGATCTCCCCGGTGGCGAGAAAGGAGGCGAGGGCGGCGGCATCGCCCACGAGCTGGTCGGAGGCGTGAGTTTCCACGAAGGCCATGGAGTCGGCCTGGTCGAGTCCGGAGAAGGAGCGGTTAGGATGGCGGGTTTGGGCGAGGGAGAGGAGTTCCGGGCTAGCCCCGGGTACAAGGAAGACGATGACGGCATGGGTGCGGGCGCGGACGAAGTAGCGGACGTAGCTGTAGGAAAAGCCGATGAAGGCCACCAAAATGAGCAGGGCCATCAGCTGAGGGCGCCAACGTTTCATGAGGGGGATATTGAACCAGAACCGCTACCGCGGGCGATTCGGCTCGGAGGAGGCGATTTTTAGGAAAGGTCGGCGTCCGGAGACCTGCTGAAAGAGGTCGGATTTGCGAGCTAGGCCCTGTTGGGCCTCTGCCAGGCCCTCGCCTTTGGTATGAATGAGGCAAACTCCCGGTCGCAGCTCCACTTTGTCCAAAACCAGCTTTTGCTTGTGGGATCGGTCCATGGCGTCGGCAATGCGGAGAATCCCAGCGAGCCAGCGGAGCCCATCGCGACGGCCAGTTTCCAGATTCTTGAAGCGGCTATGCTGGACGGAGGGCGCGCTTTTGCGATGGTAGCGGGCGATCAGGGCCACGAACTCCCGCTCCTTCTGGGTAAGGTTCTGCCAAGGATGCTCGCGGATCCGGCGGGCTGACTCCTTGTGGTGGGGACGATCTTCCGTGGCGGTGGCCCAGCCGGTGTCGTGGAGCAGAGCTCCGGCGGCCAGGTAATCCAACTCCTTCTTTCCAAGATTGTGTTCGGAACTGAGATTCTCAAAAAGTTGCACGGCCCAGTCGGTGACGTGCAGCACGTGTTGCGGTTCCTCCTCCCAGTTCTTCATCAGGACGAGGGCCTCCTTGATCAACGGGGTTCTGGGAATCATCGGACAATTGTCCTGACCGGAGCTTTGGCCAGGTAAGCCAGCCAGATGCCGTAACGGAGCCCATGCGTGCTGATCCGGATTTTGGAGAGGCGCAAGCGCTGGATGGCCTCATCGAGGACGAGGAAGGCGGGCAAGGCCACGGTGGCGCGGTCTTCCGGCATGCCGGGAAGCCGGGCGATCTTTTTGGGGGAAAGAGGAAGTAATTGGAGGATGAGTCGGATGAGCTCTGCACGGCGGATGGGGAGATTCTCCAGCCGGCGGGCCTTGACATTTTTTTTGCGGAGAAGACAGGCGTAGGCGTGGCCGGTTCCGCCGGTGAAGGTGGCCTGGGCGGAACGGTTCGGCCGGGGAAGTTTGCGGAGGGCCGACTCAATTTTACCCCGGGCGCGCATCCACTCATCAGGGGATGGCGGCTGGCGGGAGAGCAAGGTGTCACGGACGGCAACGCAGCCGAGGTCCAGGCTTTGGATTTTGGGTTTTTTGGGGTTTTGGGAATCAATCACCTCGAGGCTGCCGCCGCCCAGATCGAGGTGATAGCGGGGTCGAGGCGGTCGGCTGAGTGAGCGAGCTGCCAGTGCGATCAGCCTTCCTTCTTCCAGGCCGGAAAGCATGACGACGGGTTGGCGGAGGATTTTGGCGGCGGGTTGCAGGAAGGTTTTCCGGTTTCGCGCCCGGCGCAGGGCGCCAGTGCCGACGGCCACCACTTTGGAGGGGCCGAAGGAGGAGATTATTTTTTGGAGGAAAAAAAGCATTTTGAGGGCGCGGCGGACGGCGGTGGATTGGAGCCTGCCAGTGACGGCGACGCCTTCCCCAAGGCGAACGGGGTAAGCTTTTTCGTGGGTGATCCGCAAAACCCCGCCGGCTTGCTCGGCGAGGAGGAGCTTGAAGGTGTTGGAGCCGAGATCGAGCACGGCGCCGCGGATCGGAACGGAAGACATCCTTCCGTTAAAGCGGGTCGGAAAAAGGTCGGCAAAACCTTTGGCAGGCCTCGACGGAAAGCCTCTGAATAGGTTGAATACGTCGATGCTGGACATCGCCTTGATCCGCAAAGACCCCGAGGGGGTTCGGCAGAGGCTGGCGCAGCGCGGCAAGGGGGCGACCGACGGTCTGGCCAAGGTGCTGGAGGTGGACGAGGAGCGGCGGAAGCTGATCGGGGAAGTGGAAAAGCTCAAGGCCGAGCGCAACACCATCAGTAAAGAGATCGGCGTGCGGAAGTCCAAGGGTCAGCCGGCCGACGACCTGATGGCAGGGATGAAGGCGAAGTCCGACCGAATCGCAGAACTGGACCGGCTGACGGCCGAGGGGGAAGCGCGGCAGGAGTCGCTGCTGCTGGCGATTCCGAATTTGCCGTGGGAGGAGTGTCCGCAGGGTGCGGGATCGGCCGACAACCCGGTGGTGGCGACTTGGGGCCAGCCGAAGAAGTTTGATTTCAAGCCCAAGGATCATGTGGGGCTGGGGGAGGCGTTGGGGATTTTGGATTTCGCGGCGGCGGCGAAGGTTTCGGGGAGCGGCTTCGCGGTCTATCGCGGGGCCGGGGCGCGGCTGGAGCGGGCGCTGATCCAGTGGATGCTGAACCTGCACACGGGCTCCCATGGATATCTGGAAGTTTCCCCGCCGTTCCTGGTGCGGGAGGCGAGCATGATCGGGACCGGGCAGCTCCCAAAATTCCGGGAAGATATGTACGCGACGGAGAGTGGGGCGCTCTTCCTGGTGCCGACGGCGGAGGTGCCGGTGACGAACCTGCACCGGGACGAAATTTTAGCGGAGGGAGATCTGCCCAAAAAGTACGCCGCCTATACGCCCTGTTTTCGCCAGGAGGCGGGGAGTGCCGGGAAGGAGACCCGCGGCCTGGCGCGGATGCACCAGTTCGACAAGGTGGAGCTGGTCTGGATCGAGCATCCCGACCGTTCGATGCAGACCCTGGAGGCTTTGTGCGGGCACGCCGAGGCGGTGCTGCAGAAGTTGAATTTGCATTATCGGAAGATCGAGCTGTGCACGGGTGACATCGGATTTGGGGCGGCGCGCTGTTACGACCTGGAAGTATGGGCGCCGGGGATGGGGCAGTTTTTGGAGGTGTCCTCGTGCAGCAATTTCCGGGATTTTCAAGCACGTCGGATGGGGCTGCGGTTCAAAGGAGCGGACGGAAAGAATCGGCCCTGCCACACGCTGAACGGCTCGGGCACGGCGCTGGCCCGGCTCTTCATCGCGCTGGTGGAGACCTACCAAACAAAAGACGGGAAAATCGAGATTCCTGAAGCGATTCGCAGTATTTTTGGCGCCGAGCGGATCGGCTAATCAGCCCGGTTTCATCAGCAGCAGGCTGAGCGCCATCACGCCCATGCCGGCGACCAGGCCGAGCAGACTGTCGTGGCCCTTGCCGTAGGCGCGGCTCGTGGGAAGAAGCTCGTCGAGACTGATGTAGACCATGATCCCGGCGACGGCGGCGAAGCAGGCTCCCATCACCTGGGAGGGGATTTCCCCGCCCATCATCCAGCGGAGGCTGAAGTAGGCGATGACGGCCCCGACCGGTTCGGCCAGCCCACTGAGGAAGGAGTAGGTGAAGGCCTTGGCGCGGCTTCCGGTAGCGTAAAAAAGAGGAACGGAGACGCTGATGCCTTCCGGGATGTTGTGGAGGGCGATGGCGATAGCGATGGCCACGCCGACGGCCGGGTTTTCCAACGCGGCGAGGAAGGTGGCCAGACCCTCGGGAAAGTTATGCAGGGCGATGGCAAAGGCGGTGAAGAGGCCCATGCGGAGAAGCTTTTCCTTGCTCATGTGGGGAGTCTTGGGATGGGCACTGTGCAGGGGGGCGAGGGCGGAGGCGGAGGGCTGTTCGTGCGGATTTTCTTTTTCCGGAATGAGGTTGTCGATCAGGCCCACCACAAGGATGCCCAGAAAGAAAAAGCCCACGTTGAGCCAGATTCCTTGGACCGGACCGTAGGCCTGGGTCAGGGCCACGGCACCCTTCTGAAAAATCTCCACAAAGGAGACGTAGAGCATGACGCCGGCGGAAAATCCGGTGGAGATGGAGAGGAAGCGGTGATTGGTCTGTTTGGCCATGAAGGCGATGATGCTGCCGATGCCGGTGGCCAAGCCGGCAAAGAGCGTCAGCCCGAACGCGATCCAGAAAGAACCGATTTCCATGATTTTCACAGTCTATCCCAGAAGCGTGGTAAGCCGCGAGCCGACGATTTGAGGATCCGCCTTTCGCTGGGGCGGGGCTGGGGCAAGAATCAGGAGGTGAAAGTTCTGCTGGTAGGTGTGGATTTGGCGTGGGGGGAAAAAAAGCACGACGGGCTCTGCTTTCTGGAGTGGAACGGAAAGAGGGGAAGGGTGGCCGGGTTTGCCTATCCGCAGGGGGACCAGGAGCTTTTGGCAGCGATCCGGGGGAAGGAGAAAACGTGGAAATCGGTATTTGTCGCGGTGGATGCACCGCTGGTTTGTCCGAACCAGACTGGGACGCGGCCGGTGGATCGCTTGACCCACCGGATGTTCCATCGGGAGCATGCAGCCTGCCATCCGGCGAACCTCACCAAGTGTCCGCGCCCACCCCGGATCGCCAGGCTTTTAGAAAAGGAGGGGTTTCGGGTGGGTTGGGAACCAACCGCGGAAAAGAAAACCGTGGCGGAGGTGTATCCCCATCCGGCGATGGTGCGGATGTTCGGGCTTCCAAGGATCGTGAAGTACAAGAAGGGGAGTGTGGTGGAGCGGAGAAGGGAGTTTCGGAGGCTTCAGCGGTTGCTGAAGCAATGTCTGGGGAACAAGTTTCCCCGGCTTGCGGTTGATGCGGACACCCGGTCCCTGTTGACCCGACCATGGTCCAAGCCAGTCGAGGATCGGACGGACGCCTTCTTCTGTGCCCTGATCGGGCTGTGGCACTGGATGTATCGGGGAACGAGGAGTGAGGTGATCGGCGATCGGGAAACAGGATTTATTTTACTGCCAAAAGCAGGGCGGCTTAAGGAGCGCATGGCCCTCCAAAGCCTTCGGCCCAGGGCCCAGAGGGATCGTCAGCATGGCGTTACGTGCTAGCCGCGAGGGGCTGCCAACGGTGGGGGTCGTTTGACTTGGAAGGAGCGGTTTCTAGGTTGAGAAATATGTTTGAGTCAGAGATAAGGGACAGGCTCCGTCCGGCGGTAGATTGGTTTCGACCGACCCCGGAGCTGGAGAAGGAATTAAGGCAGGTTGAGGCTAGAATTTTACATCAAGCCTCCCAATTCGATCCCGGGGCGGAGGGGTATGTCCGCTACGCTTTGGAGGGCGGTGGCAAGCGCCTGCGACCGGCCTTGGTGTTGTTGGCCGGCCGAGCCGCGGGGGGGTGGACGGAATCCGTCCGCGACTTGGCTGTGATCGTGGAACTGGTCCACGTGGCATCGCTGGTCCACGACGATGTGCTGGACCGGGCGAATCTGCGGAGATCGCGGGCCACCTGCAATATGAAGTGGGGCACGGAACTTTCGGTGCTTTTGGGGGATGCGCTCTTTGCCCACGGGCTGCAGTTGGCGACAAAACTGGAGGACGCGGAGGTGGCCCGCAAGATTGCCGAAGCCTCGCGCCACCTTTGTGAGGGGGAAATTTTGCAGACCCAGCGGCGCTTTGACCTAAAAATGTCGTCGGCGGATTATCTTCATATGGTGGGTCTCAAGACCGGGGCGCTCTTTCGGGCGGCGGCAGAAGTGCCCTTCCTTTTGCACCGAACGGCGGCGTCCCGCCGGGAGGCCGCACGGTCCTTCGGATATCAGCTGGGTTGTGCCTACCAAATTTACGATGACGTGCTCGATCTAACCGGCACCGACGAGGAAAGCGGCAAGACGCTGGGCACGGATTTACAAAAAGGAAAATGGACCCTGCCGGTGCTGCATGCGTTGCAAACCCTGCCCCAAGCGGAGTCGGAGGTGCTGAGAGCGGAGCTGGTGAAAGGGGAGGGCAGAGGGGTGGCGAAAGTTCGCGCGGCCGGAGGCATCCGGTTTGCAATGCGCAAGGCGGTGGAACTGCTGGAACGGGCCAAAGGAGATTTGGTGGTGTTGGGGGATGCGGACGGGGAGTTGAGGGGACTGACCGAACGGCTGCAGGCTTTCTTGCGCCAAATGGAAGGTTAGCCCATGAATCCATGGCGGCAGGGCACTTGCCCTGTCCGTTTCATGGGGATGAATTCTGTTCGGTGCGACGAGGTGGCATCCTTTTACCAATGGTTTTCGGCAATGCCGAGGCAGGTTCCGTTGCCTTGGGGGCGCAAGCCAATCCCGGTCGTCCCAAGTGTGAGATTTCCCGGTGCGCACGGGCAGAAAGAGCCGCTTTCCTTAAATATCGCCACTTCAAAAGAGGTTTGAGCGGGGTTAGGGTGTTGCCATGGCGGTGGAAAGGGTTTTACCAGCAGATCTGGAGAGCGGGCCGACCGATGAAGAGTTGGTGGCGTCAACGCTTCAGGGTGATTTGGCGGCATATGATGAATTGATTCGAAGGTTTCAAGGGCGTTTGTACGGGGTGATCTATCATCTGACCTCGAACCATGAGGACACCAACGACCTTTTAATGGAGGTTTTCGACAAGGCTTACCGCAGTTTACCAACCTTTCGAGGTCAGAGTTCGTTCTACACTTGGATTTATCGGATTGCGATCAACCGGAGTTTTAACTTTTTGGACAAGCGCAAGAGGCGGCAAGGTGCGATGAGTTTGAATGATTTAGACGAAGAGGGTTTGCCCAAGGTCGATCTGCCTGACGTTTCACCCCAAAACAATCCTAACAAAGCCATTGTGCTGAACGAGTTACAAAATAAATTGAACGAAAGTATGCTTAAGCTGTCGAAGGAACATAGAACCGTGGTAACTTTATTTGATATACAAGGACTTGCGCATGCCGAGATCGCCAAGGTCATGGGGTGCACAGAAGGGACCGTTAGGTCCAGGCTCCACTATGCTCACAAACAACTGCAAAAATCGCTTGGCATTTACCTAAAAAGGTAAAAGGATTTACATTCTCTCATGAGCCAAAAAGAAGATTTTAGTGAGCTGCAGAAGCTTCTTCATCTGAAACGGCTGGAGACGCCTGGGCGGGAATACTTCGATCGTTTTCTGGACGCTTTCCACGCGTATCAGCGTCGCGAGATTCTGCAGCAAGAGCCGTGGTATGCAAAGTTGGTCGAGGTCTTGTGCGAGCCTTGGGTGGCTGGGGTGCCGAGATTGGCGACCGTAGCGGCATCGGCGGCCTGCCTGGTGGCGGGCGTGGCTTTTTTCCTTGGACCCACCCAACCCGGGACGGCGCAACTGGCAGACGGGAAGGTTGTGCATCCCAAGGGTATTGTAGTGGCCGCGGTCCACGACCAGGCCTTCAAAGAACTTCAGCCCGAGCTGATCGAAACGGCGGCTGGGGGCGATGAGATTCAGATTCCGCCTCTCTATGTGAACGGGCACAATGCTCTGGCATATGATTCCCGGCTCACGTTCTAAACTCCTCTTTTCCTCCCTCCTCATCTTTGGCGCGCTCGCGGCCGGGGTGATGATCTGGCGCGGCTTGCCAACCAAAGAGGCGGCTATTCCCATCGTGGCCGAATCGGTCGAAGTGGAAGAGATCGAAGTCACCCGCAACCAGGCAGTGCGCGTTCCAGAAAATCCCGCGGGTTCGGGAAGCGCCACAAGTGGGGTGTTTGACAAGATCGCGGCGGAAGTGAGCCATGTGTATGAACAGGCGGCCCCGGCGGTGGTTCGGGTTCGAGCCACCGATGGCAACGCGCAACTGGCGGGCACCGGCTTCTTTGTTGACGAACAAGGGACGATTCTGACGGCCTACGCAGTGGTGGGTCAGGCCAAGGAGGCGACGGTGGAGGTGGGCGGGCGGGGTTTCCCTGCGAAAATTTTGGGACGGGATCCGCGGAGCGGAGTGGCGCTGCTGAGGGTCAAGGCGGGGCAAACCCCTTATCTGTTGTTGGGGGAATCCGCGGGGCTGCGGCCAGCCTCGGCGGTGGTGAGCGTGGCTTTCCCCTATGACCTGAAAGCCGAGCCAACTTTCGGGCTGGTGGCGGGGTTCGATGTGAAATATCTGACCCGATTTTTTGCGACCACTCATATCCGGGCAAATCTGCCCATCAAGCCCGGCCAGATCGGCGGCCCTCTGTTGGATAGCCAAGGGCAGGTGGTGGGAGTGTTGATGCTCGAGATCGACGAGGGCAAGGCCTGTTACGCGCTCCCCGTAGAGGCGGCCGCCAAGGTGGCTGCGGATATCGAACGATTTGGAGAACCGAAGCACGGCTGGCTGGGCGTGGGGGTGATGCCGGACCGAAGCCGGCAAGACCGGGGTGCGCCGGTGTTTGTGGACCGGCTCTACAAGGGAACCCCGGCAGAAAGGAGCGGGCTCAAGGCCGGGGATGAAGTGATCGCGATCGGGGGTCGTCCCGTGCGGGAACCTTCCGATGTCTTGGATTCGGCCTTCTTTGCCAACGTAGGGGAAAAGGTGCCAGTCAAGGTTCGACGGAACGGGAAGGAAGAGACCTTTACGATCAAGGTGGCGGCGCGACCGGAAAGTTCCCGGATTGTGGAACCCGCCCCGTTGTTGCCCGATGCGTCGGGCGATGCGGGCCCGCAGGGAATTCCGGTGCGCGGAAACTAGGTTCCTCGCCCCGACGGAGGGGGCTGGGCGCGAAAAACCGAAACCACAGCTTTTCGATTCGGAAAGCCATGAGGCTGAGGAGGGCGGATGAAGCTTAAGGAAACGGTGCTCATCCTCGCCGGGCACGGAAGCACGAAAAACAGGGATTCGAGTCGGCATACCCGAGAGACGGCGAGGAGGTTGCAGCGGCGGAGGATTTTCAAGGAGGTACGGGCCGGTTTCTGGAAAGAGAGTCCTTCGTTCCAGGAGGTATTCCATGGTCTGCAAGCCAAGGAGGCCATCGTGGTGCCGTGGTTTCTCGCCCGCGGGTATTTCGTGGAGAAGGTGCTGACGGAGCAGTTCAGCAACACGCCCATACCGTGTCGAATCGTTGAGCCGTTGGGTTCGCGACCCGAAGTGCTTCAGCTGATGAAGAAGAGGGCGGAGAAGTTGCGAGCCCGGATGAGGATAAGGATGAGGATCACGAATTTTTTCGATTCCCTACTGCGAAAATCAAAGCCAGAGGGAGATGGGCTGAAGCCGGAACAGATCAGCTTACTTTTAGCGAGTCATGGGACGCCGTTACACAAGGGGTCAAGGGTGGCGGCAGACACGCTGGCGGAAGACTTAGGGAAAGATGGTTACAGGGTTTCCAAGGCGATGTTTTTAGAGGAGGAGCCGAAGATTGCGGATTGGCGGCAGGTGGCGGCGCCGGAAGGACCAGTGATGGTTTTGCCCCACTTTCTGGCGGGTGGGTTGCACGGGTCGGAAGATGTGCCAGGGCTTCTGGGAATTCCCCACGGAAGAGAGGGCTGGCACCAGGTCGACGGGAGATGGATCGGGTATGGCGCGCCGATTGGAATGCCGGAGGAAATGGAGAAGTTGATCCTGAAGATGGTGGCAGCGGAATCGCTGGTGGAAGGGAGTAGGCGGGAAGTGGCAGAAGCCTAGCCCGCCCGGACCCCGGGCTCTGCCAAATGCTAAGTTTCAATTGAAGTCTTGGGTTGAAAACCAATGATGGACGGGTGAAGGGGAAGAACGGAGTTCATCGGGCGGGGTTGGCGGAGTCCGTCCGGGGATTTTTCGGGGCGCAGGGGGCGTTGGCGGGGGCGAAGGGATATGAGTCGAGGCCGGGACAGGCCAAGATGGCGGAGAAGGTGGCGGAGGTGATCGAGGGGAAGCAGCACTTGGTGGTGGAGGCGGGGACGGGAACAGGGAAGAGCTTGGCGTATCTGGTGCCGGCGGCGTACGCGGCTGAATCAGGAAGAAAGGCGATCGTCAGCACCTACACGATCCATCTGCAGGAGCAGCTGTTTGGCAAAGATGTGCCGATTGTGCAGTCGTTGGTGCCGTTTGAGTTTACCGCGGCGCTGTTGAAGGGGAGGCAGAACTACTTGTGCCCGCACCGTCTCAAGAAGGCGCAGGCGATGCAGGGAGAGCTGTTTGCGACGGGGCAGGCGGAGCAATTGAAGGGGCTGGTGGAGTGGG
>VHDM01000013.1 GCA_016876055.1 Verrucomicrobiota bacterium | reverse complement strand
TAGAAAAAGGCTGCCTCCTCCCAGGGCATCACCCCCCGGATTTTCCAGCCGGTAATCTGTTCCTCGTCGAAGAACCAGATTCCCTTGCCGATCGCAATCCAGTCCGCGACACAAAGGTAGGTGCCAATCACCAGGGTGGGCACCAGTACCTGCAGCCAGTACGCCGAAAGCAGCGGCCAGCCAACCGTCCACTGGATGCCCAGTACCGGCAGAAACCAGTAAAACAGGTGCCAAGCGTAATGGCTGCGCGGCTCCCGCCTTGGCCACTCCTTAAGGGCAACGCCAGCGGCCGCCCAGAAAATCAGCAGAATCGAAATATGCCGAAGCACGGAGGGATCCCCGATCCAGCGCGCCGGTGGCGCCCCGGCAGGCGGCTCCACCCAACGAAGAAAGGCCCAGCTGAGCCACATCACCTGCAAGGTCTGAATGATGAAAAAGGCATACTCCTCAACGGGCAGCTTCCCCACCCGGAACCAGACCCGCTCGCGGGGAAAATCCCAAATCCCCTTCGCTACCGCGTAGTTGTCCCACGGCGAGGTGAAGGTCATGACAATCCCGAGGATGCCCAGCATCACCAAAACCACCTCTTGGGGCCAAATCCCCCGACCCGAGAGGAAAAATAGCACCGCCAACAAGGGCAGGTTAAAGGCCAGATGGAAGCCAAGATAGGTCATGGTTTCCTACGGGTTTCGGTTGTTCCGGCTGAATCGGCAAGCCTGATGTTTTCGCGGGCGGCCTTTGCCGTTACTCTTTTTCCATGGAAATTCTGCTGATCGCCGGGCCGGCCGGGGTGGCGTTGGACCGGGCCCGCCTGCTGGCCAATTTTTCGACCGGCAAAACCGGCGTGGTTCTCGCTGAAACCCTGCGCAAACACCGGCATCATGTCACCCTTTGGTATGGAACCGGGGCCACCTACCCCCTCCCCACGGGCCTCCACTCCTCGGAGAGGTTCCAGACCGTCCACGATCTTGCAAAACTTTTTGAGAAAACTGATCTCGAAAAGTTTGGCGGTATTCTCCTGCCCGCCGCTTTGCCTGACTATGACCTCGCCTCGGCCCACGACCTGGCCGGCAACCAGTTGTCCCGCGACAAATGGCCCGGTCATCTGGAGGGGGTTCGCCTGGAGTTAAAGCCTGCTCCGCGCGTACTCACGAAAATCCGGTCCCTCGCACCGAAATCAAAAATCGTCGGCTGGAAATGGGAGGCCGCGGGAAACCCCTCCGAGCTACTTGAGTCGGTCCGGGACCAGATCGGTGAGTGCCGGACCGACGCCTGCGTCCTGAATGGCCCGGCCTATGGGGAGGGTTATCTCTTTATGCCCAAGGTCGGGGATCCGGTCCGTTGCTCCTCTCCCGAGGAACTGGGCAATGCCTTGGCGGCTTTTCTTGGCCGAGCCTAGGGCCCGAGGTCAGAGGACGTAGAGGATCCCGTAGAGAAAGATCCAGACAACGTCGACGAAGTGCCAGTAGTACCCGGTCAACTCCTCGCAGGTGTGGGAGCCAACGGGCGTCTGTCCCGAAAAAATCTGCATTTGCCGGATGGTGGACCGCCCCAAAACAATCAGAATGGCCACCCAACCAATGAAGACGTGGGCGCCATGAAAACCCGTCATGGTAAAAAAGCAGGACCCGTAGGTTCCAAAGGTGTTTACCCACATCCCCTCATGCTTTAAGTGAAGCCATTCCCAGGCCTGCACCCCCAAAAAAACCGCCCCAAAAACTGCGGTGAGGGCGTAACCCAAAACACCGCTCCTGCCTTTGCGCATGCAGACCTCACCCCAGTGGTAGGTTAGACTGCTCGAAAGAAGGATGATGGTGTTTCCAATCATCACCCAATTTAAAAAGGTGGGCGGAACCTGGATTCCAATGTCCGGCGCTCCGGGGGGCGGCCAATTCCCGGGCCCCTGCGCCAACCGCAGGACAATGTAGCCCCCGATCAGACCGGCAAACAGCATGGCTTCGGAAGCCAAAAAAACGAGCATTCCGAATTTCGGCAGGGAAAAGCGCGGGGCGGCTGGGGGACCAGCGGCGTGACCTGCAGTTAATGTGGCCGAACTCATCACGCCATCGATCTAGGGTTGGATCGGCTCTTTGACGATAATGAAATATAGCCAGTAGGCGGTCATGGCGAGGGTCACCCCAATCATAAGGAAGAGCAGACGCAAGTTGGCCTTGCGCATATCGCGGGCTGGTTTCACCGACGGTCTGCCACCAGGAGAATAAGGACCGTTGGCAGATAGGCCACGGAAGCCAGAAAAAGATACCGTGCCGTGTCCGGGGTGGGCTTCAGGGTGAACCCTAGAGCCGCGGCGGTGAACCCTAAGCTAAGGGCCACCGCCCCTCCAAGGTACCACGGTCCGGCCGCGCCGAGGTAAAATGGCCAAATCACCACCACCAAAAGAACCACGCAATAAAGCGTCGAAACCAGGCCAGTCACCCTCCCCTGCTCATCGGAACAAGGCAACATGCGAAAACCCGCCCGTCGGTAGTCAGCCCGATACCTCCAGGCAATCGAAAGAAAGTGAGGGATCTGCCAGAGAAAAAGAATGGAAAAAAGGGCCCAGCCCTCCGCCCCGAGGCTTCCTCGACCCGCCATAAAACCCAGCAAGGGTGGAATCGCCCCCGGCACCGCCCCCACCAAGGTGTTAAGCACCGTCCATCTTTTCATCGGGGTATAGACAAAAAGGTAAAGCGCCAGCGTGGCCGCTGCTAAAAACGCCACGGGCGGATAAACCCCAAAATAGAGAATCGCCAACCCCGCCGCGGCCATCAAGGCCCCGCCCAGCAGGGCTTCATCCGGACTGATTCTTCCCATGGGCAGAGGGCGCTGCGCGGTCCGCTCCATCTTGGCGTCCAGATCCCTTTCGATCCACTCGTTGAGCACCGCCGCGGCGGCCGCCACCAGCATGGTGCCGAAGAGCGTGAAAACCGTTCTTAGGGGAGCAAGTCTTCCGGCCGAGCCGCAGTACATCCCCACCAAAGTCGTAAGCAAAACCAGGGAGGTGAGCCGGAGCTTGCAAAGTTCCGACCAATCTTGCCGCCAAGCCCGCCAGCCGGCCGCTGAGCGGGTGGAAAGGACCAGAGCTTGATCCATGGGGTTCATGAAAATGCAGCTGAGGCGGACCGCCGGTCGGCTGCCTCAAGAGGGGAATCGGTCTGCACAGAACGCCAGGCCGCCAACCCCAAGAGCCAACCGGTCAGCACCAGCCCGGCACCCACCAATACGTGGAGGGTGGCTATTTCCGGCAGGCGACCGCTCCAGATGGTTAAAATCCCCAGAAAGACCTGGGTGCCGGCAAGGGCCGCCCAAAGCGTAACTCCGCGCCGCCACCATTTCGGGGTGGAAGACGGACCCACACTCCAGACCGCTCCGGCGAAAATCCCCCCAGCGACCAGAATCCCAAGGGTACGGTGAAGGATCTGCCAGGAAATTAGGGAAACGGTGGTAGCCGGCCACTGGAGTTCGGTGGCGCGAACCTCATTGATCCCCTGCAGAACTTCCGATCGCCAGAAGGCCGGAAGCCACTCGCCATAAATTTTCGGAAAATCCGGGATAGAAAGGAAACCCGGCCCCTCATGCCGCATGAAAGCACCAAGGATCGTTTGGAAAAAGACCAGCCCGGTCATGCCCCACACCATTCGCATCCGCGCCTTGGAGAGATCATCCGAGCGGATCGGTTGGGACCAGAATCGGGACAACACCAGAGCCAGACCCCCCGCCACCGCCAGATAGACCTGGGCCAGACACCCATGAATACATCCCAGAATCCACTCCACCTGCAAAACGCGTTGGCCGCCAATGACCCCCTGAACCACCACCAACCCAGCCGCGCCCAGGGAGAGTCCCCTCGCCCAGCGATCCTGCGTGGTGCTCCAAACCCACGCCAGTACCCCCAAAGTGATCAAACCGACCCCGGCAGCCACCAGCCGATGGGCGTGCTCCAAGAACACCAGCGCACAGGCCGTCATCTGCGCCCAGGGAAACGTGAACATGTTTTGCCCGAAAGTGCCCGGCCAGTCGGGGACCGCCAGACCGGCCACTTTGGTGGTCACCTGCCCCCCCAGGGCGATCAAAAAGAGAATCGAGCCGACGAGGAAGCAGGCCGCCCGGTAAACCGGCGCAGGCCGGGGAGATGGACTCATCCCGCCGGAACCGGGCGGAACTTGGCCGGCACTCCAGCCGGAGAGTCGGGCTCCGGTGGTTCGGTCTGCAGGACAAAATCCTTTGCGTGACCCGGGACGCTGTACTCATAGGCCCCGCGATAGACCGTGGGCGTCACGGCAAAGTTGCCGTGGCCAGGAGGGGAGCCGACCGTCCACTCCAACGTGGTGGCTTCCCACGGGTTCTGCCCGGCCGGTTGTCCGTGGCGAAGGCTGCGGAAAAAATTATAAAGGAACACAATTTGGGAAAAGCCCAGCGCGATTGCCGACAGGGTGATAAATTGATTGATCGGTTGGAGAGCCCGGAGATGCTCGTACACAGTGGGATCGGCAATGCGGCGCATCATGCCTCCGAGGCCGACGTTGTGCATGGGGAAGAAACACAGGTTGAAAAAGACAAAGGTGAGCGCGAAATGAATCTTCCCAAGGGTTTCATTCATCAGCCGGCCGAACATCTTCGGATACCAGAAGTAGATGGCGGCAAACATCGCAAAAATGCTTCCGCCAAAAAGCACGTAATGGAAATGGGCCACAATAAAGTAGGTGTGGTGAACGAAAATATTCACCGGGGTGGAGGCCATGAAAATCCCGGAAAATCCTCCGATCACAAACATCGCCACAAAGGCCAGGGCATTGAGCATGGCGGTGTTGAAGCGGATCGCACCGCCCCAGATGGTGCCCAACCAATTGAAGGTCTTGATGGCCGAAGGCACGGCGATCACCATGGTGGAAACCCCAAACGCCGCCGAGAGCACCAGGTTCATTCCGGAGACAAACATATGGTGCCCCCAGACCACAAAACCAAGCAGTCCGATCGCAATCATTGCGTAGACCATCGCCCGATAGCCGAAGACCGGTTTGCGGCTGTTCACGCTCAGGATGTCGCTGACCATCCCCATGGCCGGAAGGATCATGATGTAGACCTCCGGATGACCAAAGAACCAGAACAAATGTTGCCAAAGCAGCGGTTGCCCACCCTGAGCTGGGTTAAAAAAGTTGGTTCCAAAATTCAGGTCAAGGACCAGCATGGCGCTGGCTGCGGAAAGGACCGGCACGGCAAGCAAAAGCAGGAAGGCCGTGATAAAGAGCGCCCAGACCGCCAACGGCATACGGAAAAAGCCCATCCCCGGCGCCCGCATGTTCACGATGGTCGTGATATAATTGAATGCGCCCATGATGGAAGCCAAGCCGTTGATGAAGAGCCCGACTGCCCAAAGGCTTTGTCCCGTACTTGAGGCATTGTAAGCGCCCACGGTGCTAAGCGGCGCATAAGCCGTCCACCCCGCCGCGGCCGCACCGCCCGCCACAAAAAAACCTGCGAGCATAATAAGCCCGGAGGCCAGCCACACCCAGTAGGACAATTCATTAATCAAGGGAAAGGCCATGTCCCCGCAGCCAATTTTTAGAGGAATCAGGTAGTTTCCGAAGGCGCCAATCAGCACGGGCATGACCACCAAAAAGACCATGACCGTGGCATGCATGGTAAAAAGGGCGTTGTAAAACTGGGGGTTAATAAAGGCTAGGGACAAAGGGTTGCCCACCGCCCCGTCCGGCATTACTTGGGTAGAGGGGAACGCCAGTTGCCAGCGCAAAAGCAGTGCCAGTCCGCCGCCGAGGAAAAGAAAAAGAAGGGAGCTAAAAAGGTACTGTAGGCCGATCACCTTGTGATCGAGGGACCACAGGTATTTTTTCCAACCTGAAGTCTCGTGGGAATCATGGTGGTCGTGGGTGCCGGCGTGGCTAAGGGTGGCGGTGCTCATAGGTTTGGTTTCTCCTAACGGTTGGCAACAGAAACGTTTTCTGGGGCTGCGGCCGTGGATGTGGTGACCGCCGCCGGGGCCTTGCCTTTGGCCCAGGCGTCATACTCCGCAGGGGTCACCACCCCGAGTTTTCCGAACATCTTATAGTGTCCTTGGCCACAGAGCTGGTTGCAGGCCAGCTGGAAGTGGCCCGTGGCGTCGGTCTTGAACCAGACGAAATCATAAACCCGCCCGGGCACCATGTCCTGGTAGAGGCGGAATTCCGGAACATAAAAAGAGTGGATTACGTCCTTGGATCCAAGATGGAGTCGCACCGCCTTCCCGACGGGGATCACCATATCATTGTAGGTGGTAAAATCATCCTTTCCGTCCGGATCCGCCGGGTCGATGCCGAACGGGTTGTCCTTGGTGATTTTATGGGAATCCATCTTGGCCAGCTTGCCATCGGGTCCCGGGTAGCGAAGGTTCCAGCCAAATTGCTCCCCGACGATGGCCACCTGCAAGGCGTCAGCCGGCGGGACCTCCATGCGCATCCTCGCCCACATTTCGTTTCCATAAATTGCCAGCGCCAAAAAAATAAAAACCGGAATCGTGGTCCAGACAATTTCCAGCGTGTTATTGCCGTGGCTGTGGATCGCCCCCACCCCCGCCCTTTGCCGGTATCTCACCATAAAGTAAATCATCGTCCCGAAAACCAGAACGGCGGTGATACCGGTGAGCCACAAAATCACATAAAAAATAAAGTCAATTTCATGGCCGAAATTGGATACATTCCGGGGCAGCCACCACACACCCGTCTCCCGGATTTCCGCCCAACCGGTGGATCCGCTTGCCCAAAGGGCCGAGATCCAAGCCAGCGCACCAGCCTTGGTCCTAAACATTGACAGATTCTCCTTCACTTTTGGCAAGTTTCAACTCTACCGACAGGTTCTCCCACTCCCCCTGGATCCCAAGGCATCGGTAGGGCTTTTTCAGAGGGAAAAGACCTGTTAACCCACCTAATAGATCCTCAGACGTCCTTAATAACTCCAAAGCTACCTTGCTGAATGCCATCGAAATCTCCATTTTGAATCTTATCAGGAATTCTCAACCCATCTGCCCAGTGAAAGCCGCTTAAATCCCCCATGGCCAACATCTTCCCACGCTGGTCGAACTGGCTTCCCATCAAAATCCTGGTCTGCGTCGCGGTGGTCGCGGCCAGCATCGTCTCTGGGATGGCGTATTATTTTACGCCCAAATATACGCGGGTCGGATACCAACCCACCCAACCGGTCGAATTCGACCACTCACTCCATGTCAACCAACTCGGGATGGACTGCCGCTACTGCCATACCCACGTGGAAAAATCCTCCCATTCCAATGTCCCCGCCACCCAGACGTGCATGAACTGCCACACACAAATCAAGGCGCTCAGTCCGAAGCTCGAGCCGATCCGCCAAGCGTGGAAGAACGGCCAACCCGTACCGTGGGTTCGTATCCATAAAGCGCCTGACTACGTGTACTTCAATCACGCCGCCCACGTGAACCGGGGCGTCAGTTGCGTGGCCTGTCACGGCCATGTCAACCGCATGCAGGTCGTCTGGCACGACCAACCCCAAAGCATGGGATGGTGCCTGGAATGTCATCGCGCTCCGGAAAATCACCTCCGGCCCCTCGACCAAGTCACCAACATGGACTGGGAGCCTCCCGCTGGCACCAGCCAACGGGAGCTCGGCCAAAAATTTGTCCGTGAATGGAACGTCAATCCACCGGTCAGCTGTGCCGGTTGCCATCGATGAAACGCGTCTTGTCTCATCCCGCTGCCTCGGCGCACGGTCGTACCTATTGGCGCAGCCTTGGCGAGTACGCCCAGACCCCGGATTTCGAGGATTGGCTCCACCGCGAATTCCCGGCAGGAGCAGCCGAATGGGAGCAAGACCCGCTTTCCCGCCGCACGTTTCTCCGTCTGATGGGGGCTTCGCTGGCGCTCGCGGGCCTCGGCTTGGGTGGTTGCCGTCGCCCCGAAGCCTATCTCGTTCCCTTCAATCAATCGCCCGAGTGGGTCGTCCCGGGCAAAACCATGTCGTTTGCGACGGCTCAACCTCGCCGTCGCGGTGCCATCCCCCTGTTGACCACCACCTTTGATGGCCGGCCCATCAAGATGGAGGGCAACCCCCTGCACCCCGCCAGCCAAGGCAAGAGCGACAACCACGCCCAAGCCTCCATCCTCGATCTTTACGATCCCGCCCGCCGCCGCCATCTCACCTTGCAGGGCAAAAAGGCCACGGCCGAACAGCTCGACGCCGAGATTCAACGGATCCGCACCGAGGCCGCCGCTTCCGGTGGCGCCACGCTCGCGATCCTCGCCGATGAAACCGCCTCCCCGACCCGGGAACGCCTTCGCGCCGAACTGGTCCGCCAATATCCTCAGGCGACTTGGGCCGTCTATGAGCCCCTTGCGCCCGGTTATGACACCGAAGCTTCCACCGCCGCCTTTGGCCCCGGCACGCAGTTTCGCGCCAATCTTGCCGAGGCCGCCGCCCTTTTGGCTGTGGACTGTGACTTTCTCGGCTCCGAGGACGGTGACCTCACCGATACCCGGGGTTTCGCCGCCGGTCGCCGAATCCGAAAACCGGGCGATCGGGTCAGCCGCCTTTATGTCGCGGAGCCGCGCTTTAGCGTCACCGGCTCGATGGCTGATCACCGGCTACGGCTTCGCGCGGGCGAGGTCGGCGCGTTTGTTTTGGAAATGGCCAGACAGGTTCGCAGCTTGCGGGGCTCGCCAGAGCTGAGCGCCGCCATCACCGCGGCACCGGATCTTGGCCTGCCCCACGAGGTCGACTCCGCCTGGATCCGTGAATGCGCGGCCGATCTCGTCGCCAACGCCGGTAAATCGCTTCTTTTAGTTGGGCGCCGCCAACCGGCCTCCGTCCAAGCCCTCGCCTTGGCCGTGAACTCCGCATTGGGATCCATGGGTAGCACCCTTTTGGTACAGCCAGCCTTTGCCTTGCCCGCCGCGTCCCTGCAGGCCCTCGTCGCCCGGTTGCAGGCGGGAGCGGTCAAATCGCTGATCATTCTGGGAGGGGATCCCGTTTACAACGCCCCGGCCGACCTCGCCTTCGGCAATCTGCTGGCCTCCGTACCCACCTCTTTGCATCTGGCCTCCTTACCCAATGCCACTTCCGCCAAGGCCAAATGGTTTGTTCCCGGGACCCACTACCTCGAGTCCTGGGGCGACGCTTTGGCGACCGACGGGAGTTACCTCTCCATCCAACCTGCCATCCAGCCGCTTTGGGCCGGGGAAAGTCAGCTGGAATTTCTCTGTCGTCTCACCAACCGTCCCAAGCCGGTCGGGCCGGCCCTGATCAAGGAGACCTTTGCCGCCCGCATCAACCAAAGCGGGCTCAACTTGGAACAGGCGTGGAATAATTTTGTCCGCGAAGGCTTCTTGCCGGCCGCCTCCTCCCCCACCGCCCGCAGCGTCAACGCCGCGGGCGTGGCTGCTCTCACCGCCAAACTCCCGGAAGCCTCGGAAGCCTCTGCGGAATTCCTGGAGGTGGCCTTTGTTTCCTCCCCGGCGATGGACGATGGCCGGTACCTCAACAACGGCTGGCTGCAAGAGTGGCCCGATCCCATGAGCAAGCTTACTTGGGACAACGCCATCCTGGTTTCGAAAAAGACCGCGGAGGCCCTTGGCCTTCGTAACGAGATTGTCAAAGGCATCCTCGTGGCCGATGTCGCACGCGCAACTTTGGCCGGGCAATCCCTCGAAGCCCCGGTGATGATTGCCCCGGGCCACGTGGACTTTGCGGTGAGTTTGCCGTTGGGCTACGGGCAGGAAGAGCTCGGCCCCGTGGCCAAGGGCTCCGGTTTCAACGCCTATGTTCTGCGCCGCACGGATTCCGACTACCTCGCCAGCGGGTTGACTCTCAAGAAAACGGGCAAAACCCGCCAACTCGCCGTCACCCAGGAACATCAGATGATGGAGGGGCGCGATTTGGTCCGGGAGGCCACGGTAAAAGAATTCAACCAGAATCCCGGTTGGGTGAAAAAGGTCGGCATGGATGCCCACATTCCTCCGAATCAAAATTTCTACCCGGCCCCAACTCTCGACGGGGACTACCAGTGGGCCATGGTTGTCGATCTTTCCACCTGCACGGGTTGCAACGCCTGCGTCACGGCCTGTACCGCGGAAAACAACATCCCGATCGTCGGCAAGGATCAGGTGATGAAGGGTCGCGAAATGCACTGGATCCGCGTGGATCGCTATTTCACCGGGGAACCCGAACAACCGGAAGCCGTTGCGCAACCGGTGGCCTGCATGCAGTGCGAAAACGCTCCCTGCGAAACCGTCTGCCCCGTCAACGCCACCGTCCATAACGAGGAAGGCCTTAACGTGATGGCCTACAACCGTTGTATCGGCACGCGGTACTGTGCCAATAACTGCCCGTATAAGGTCCGGCGCTTCAACTTTTTTGATTACAACCAGCGCTCCTTGGAAAAACTTTACTGGGGACCCCTCGCTGCCAAGGGAACCGAGGAAACCATCAAACTGCAGAAAAATCCGAACGTCACCGTCCGGATGCGCGGGGTGATGGAAAAATGCACCTTTTGTGTCCAACGCATCGAGGAGGCCAAAATCACCGCGAAAGTCCGGGCGCGTGATTCTGCGAACATCCGAATCCCGGTGGGTTCCTTGAAAACGGCCTGCCAACAAGCCTGCCCCGCCGACGCGATTGTTTTTGGCGATATGAAAAATGAAAAGGAAGCGGTCGGTCAGCTCCGCAACCTCCCGCAAAATTACGGACTGCTTGAATATCTCAACGTTCGCCCACGGCTCACCTACCTCGGACGGGTTCGTAACCCCAACCCCGCCATGCCCGGTGCTCGCACGAGCTACCTCCCGTCTCATGGCCACGGGGATGAAACCCACCACGGGCAAAAGAAGGGAGTCCCCCACTAATGCGTGCGGACAACCCGGCTTCCCAGGCTGCCTTTCTCAGGGCCTCCGAATATCTTGACCGAAAACCGCTGGTCAGTGGCAAGCGCTCCCTGGCTTGGATCACCGATCACGTCTGTCGGATCGTGGAGCAGCCTGCCCCCGTCTGGTGGTGGGTGGCCACGATCCTCACGGGCGCGTTGGCTGCCCTCACCCCGGCCATGCTGACTTATCTCGTCGCCACAGGCGTCGGGGTCTGGGGTTTGAATGCTCCGGTAGCGTGGGCCTGGGACATCACCAACTTCGTTTTCTGGATCGGGATTGGGCACGCCGGCACGCTGATCTCGGCCATTCTTTTTCTGACCCGCCAGAAGTGGCGGACCTCCATCAACCGCTCCGCCGAAGCCATGACGATCTTTGCCGTGATCTGTGCCGGCATTTTCCCAGCCTTCCACGTCGGCCGCATTTGGTTCGCCTGGTGGCTTTTCCCCATCCCCAACGCCAACGCCATTTGGCAAAACTTCCGGAGTCCCCTGCTTTGGGACGTTTTTGCGGTCTCGACCTATTTCACCGTCTCCCTGATTTTTTGGTATCTCGGCCTTATTCCCGACCTTGCCTCCCTCCGCGATCGTGCCAAAACCCGGCTCCGCCAAATGGCTTATGGTCTTCTTTCCCTCGGTTGGCGCGGTTCCAATCGGCAATGGACCCATTACGAGAAGGCCTACCTGATCCTCGCCGGCATCTCCACTCCACTGGTGCTTTCCGTGCATAGCGTCGTTTCCTTCGACTTCGCCACTTCCATCGTTCCGGGATGGCATACCACCATCTTCCCGCCGTACTTCGTTGCCGGGGCCATCTTTGGCGGCTTCGCCATGGTCCTGACTTTGCTGATTCCTTTTCGGGAATTGTACGGCCTGCATGACCTCGTGACGGACAAGCATATTGATAACATGTGCAAGATCACCCTGCTGACCGGATCGCTGGTGGGCTACGCCTACGCCATGGAGTTCTTTATCGCCTGGTACAGCGGCAACCCCTACGAGCTCTACGCCTTTATCAACCGCGCCACCGGGCCTTACTGGTGGGCCTACTGGGCGATGATCACCTGTAATGTGGTGGCCCCCCAACTTTTCTGGTTCAAAACCTGCCGGCAGAACCCTTGGGTGGTGTTGGCCATCGTCATGTTTCCCAATACGGGCATGTGGTTTGAGCGCTTCGTGATCATTGTCACCTCCATCCATCGTGACTTCCTGCCCTCCTCTTGGGGCTACTTTTCCCCCACTTGGGTCGATATTACCCTCTTCATCGGCACGATCGGTCTTTTTGTTTTCCTGTTCCTGCTGTTCGTGCGCTTTCTCCCCATGATCACGATGTTTGAAGTAAAGAACGTCACCCCCGAGGCCGATCCCCACCACGAAAACGGCCACGAAACCCACGGTCACCCCTCCCCCTCCCCGGCTGCCCGGGCCCACGCATGACCACTCCCGCCCCCCATTTTTATGGTCTTGGCGCGGAGTTTTCCTCCGCTTCCTCCCTGATGACGGCGGCTGAAAAAGTCCGTGACTCGGGTTTTCGCAAGTGGGACGTCTACTCCCCCTTCCCCATCCACGGAATGGATGCAGCCATGGGCTTTTCGCGTTCCCGGGTTTCGTTCTTTTCGCTGATTGGTGGCATCACCGGGCTCACCACCGCCTTTATCCTGATCTACTACACGTCCGCCTTGAACTACCCCCTCATCGTCCAAGGAAAACCCTACTTCGCCCTGGAACCCTCCATGCCGGTCTTTTTCGAACTGACGGTTCTTTTGACGGCCTTTGGCACAATCATCGGCCTGCTGCTCCTTACCCTGATGCCCCGCCTGCATCATCCCGTCTTTAACTGGGACCGCTTCAAACGGGTCAGCGACGATGGCTTTTTTATCGTGCTCGAAGCCGCTGACCCGCGTTTTGAAAAGGGCGCCTCCCGTCGTTTTCTTGAGGAACTGGGTGGGAGCCATATTACGGAAATTTTCCAGGACGCCGAACCTCAGCCCCATCCGGCCCGCGCGGAGGCCCAAGGCCACGCATGAAGGGCTTCATCCGGACCTTTCTCGCCGTCTTCGGGGCGGTCGGCCTGGCCGTGGTCGCGGTTGCCGGATTTCGGGGCGATTTTACCCAGCGCACCCCGATCGAAATTTTTCCCGATATGGACCGGCAACCAAAATACAAATCCCAGACTCCCTCCCCGTTGTTTCCCGAGGGGCGGGTGGACCGGGTGCCGCCCTACGGCACGGTCGCCTTCCATGTCACGACCGATCAGCCCTACCTGATCACCGGCAAGATGGGCAACATGTGGGGCACGGGGATTCCCGTGACCGTGGACAAAAAGCTGCTGGCGCGGGGTAAGGAGCGGTACGAGATCAATTGCCAGGTTTGCCACGGCGCCACTGGGGCGGGCAACGGGATCACCACGCAGTACGGCCTGGTGGGCGTGGCCAGCATCCACCTCGATAAATATCGCGAGATGGCTGACGGAGAAATTTTCAACACCATCACCCACGGCAAGGGCCAGATGGGTCCGTATCACCACATCGAGGTTGCGGACCGCTGGGCCATTATCGCCTATCTCCGGGCCCTGCAATTCTCCCAAAATGCCCCCGCCAGTCTGTTGCCGCCGGACTTTGCCAAGGCAGGTAAGCCATGAGCGCCTCACCCGGACCCCTTCCCGCTGCCGAGAAACTGCGAATCGAAAGTTTGGGCATTTTTCCGGTTCTCTTTCCAATTCTCGGGGCGGTGGGCCTTCTCTCCGCCTTTTTTCTTGGTTACCTGACCAACCCGGCGCAACTGGCTTTTTCCTACCTCTTCGCCTTTGCGGTCGGTTTCACCATCTGCTCGGGGGCCCTTTTCTGGACCTTGCTTCATCATGCGCTGGATGCGGACTGGTCGGTGCTGATGCGCCGGATTCTGGAAACCGTGGCGTGCTGCTTCCCGGTCCTCGTCCTGCTGGCCCTGCCATTGCTTTTTCTGTTCCCCAAGGACCTCTGGTACTGGATGACCAAACCGATCGGCTACGACGTCCTGCTTGATTGGAAACGCCCCTTCCTCAACACCCCGTTTTTTTACATGCGCTGTGCCTTTTATCTTCTTTTCTTCTGCGTCGCCGCGTTCCTGTATCGCCGCTGGTCCATGCAACAAGATGAGGACGGAGATCCGCGCCTCACCCTCCGTTCCCGCCATGTGGCCTATGGATTTATTCCCCTGTTTGTGCTCTGCTTCACCTTTGCGGGCTTTGATTGGCTGATGGCCCTCGATTTCCATTGGTACTCCACCATGTGGGGTGTCTACCTCTTTGCCGGCGCGGCCCAATCCTCCATGGCCCTCCTCATCCTCATTACCAACGGGCTCGCCAAGACCGGCCATTTCCGCGGGCTCTTCAACGTGGAGCACAATCACATCATGGGCATGCTGCTCTTCGCCTTCACTGTCTTCTGGGGCTACATCGCCTTCAGTCAGTACTTTCTCCAGTGGTACGCCAACATTCCGGAAGAAACCTGGTACTTTGTCTACCGCAATACCGGCACTTGGGCTTATTTCTCCATTTTCCTGGTAGTGGGCCACTTCTTTGTGCCTTTTCTTCTCCTGATCACCCAGCCAGCTAAGCGCACTCCCTGGCGGATCTGCACCGCCTCAGGTTGGGTTCTGCTCATGCATTGCGTGGATCTTTATTGGATCATCATGCCCAACCTGCAGTTGAAAAAAGCCCGGGCGGCCGGTTTGCCGCCTGCCACGACGGGTTTTGAGCCCAGCATCATCGATCTTCTCGCCTTGGTTGGAGTGGTCGGCGTGTTGGCCGCCGCCTTTCTTTGGCTCTTGGCCCGCGGCTCCATTTTCCCCTCCCGCGATCCACGCCTCCGGGAAAGCCTGGGGGTCACCAATTGGTCATGAACAGGAATTCTCCCCTGTCGGAACGTCGCCACCCGTACCTGCCGGGTCTTTGGCTTGCCGCCGGTTTTCTCGGTCTGGCCAGCCTCGCTCTTCTGCTGCGACCGGTTGGCGTCACCCCGGATACCATTCTTGAAAAGGCGGCGATGGAGCGTTGGGAGCGCTTGCAGAAATTAAAAACCAACCAGCTTGCAGACGTCACCACGTATGGATGGGTCGACCAAGCAAAAGGCGTGGCCCGCATTCCCGTCGCTCAGGCTATGGATCTGACCATTGCTAAGCTTCGGGCCCAAAATCCCAAGCCCGCT
This sequence comes from Verrucomicrobiota bacterium, assembly GCA_016876055.1. Taxonomy (GTDB): domain Bacteria; phylum Verrucomicrobiota; class Verrucomicrobiia; order Methylacidiphilales; family Verrucolacustridaceae; genus Verrucolacustris. The sequence continues at coordinate 5,781 of VHDM01000013.1, read as the reverse complement.
TACCCCATCACCATCATCGCCGGATCCGCCATTACCGCAGCTGCGTACCCGCTCTACCCCGAAGTTCCCGTTGACGCGGGAGCCATGGCGGCCGCCTTGGCCGCAGACGGTGCGGCCGCTGTCAACCCATCCGCCCCCGCTGCCAAGCCGGCTCCCGCCGCCAAGCCAGCCTCCCCGGAGAAGAAATGAACCGGAACGAATTTCCCCCAGGCTCCGCGGCCGCCTTGGTTTTGATTCTCGGATCCCTCATCTGGTCCCTGCTGGGTGCGGGCCTGCAATTGCTTGCCACCAGTCAGCTCCTGGTACCTCTTTTAGATCGTCTGATCGCCGCCCCGTGGTTCAGTTACGGCCGACTGGTTCCCGCCTCCCAATTCCTCCTTGGCTTCGGCTGGCTGGGTTCCGGCCTTCTTGGAGTTCTCCTGATTCTGGCACCCCGCTTTTCCGGGATTGCTTTTCGCTACGGCCGGCTGCTTTTCGGAGGTGCTCTCCTTTGGCAGCTCTCCATTTTTGGCGGACTCACCCAGATTCTGCTGGAAGGGCCCTCCGGCCTCGTGGGACTTCCCCAACCCCATTTTGTCTCCCTGCTTTTGGTTCTGTCCTTCCTGGTGCTGGGAACCGGGTTGACCCGGGGCCTGGGACGCACTTGGAAAAGCGGGCCGGTGTTGCCTCGTCTTTACCTTTTGTTGGGTCTACTTGCCTTCCCGCTTGGTTTGGGCACCGCTGAAGTGTTGCTGCGCGGAACTTCTGCCCCGGGTTCAGTCCAGATTATTACGCAAGTGCTCTGGCACTCTTTTTATCAACACCTTTGGCTGGCCCCGCTTGGATTGGTTTTGATCTTCCAACTCCTTCCCACCCTAACCGGCCGGGCGGTGAACAGTCTGCACCTCGGCCTGCTGGCCTGGGTCGCTACTTGCCTCCTCGGCGGTTGGCTCGGAACGGTGCGGGTCAGCGATGGTCCCATTCCTTCCTGGATGCAAAGTGCCGGGGTGATCGCCGCCATGCTCATGGGCGTGGTGGCCCTCGGGAATGGGCTGTTGATCCAGAATCTGACCGAAGGGCGCTGGGAGGATTCCCGCCGCAATGTGGCCCTCCGCTTCATCGCCGTCGGGGCCTGGTCTTATGCGTCGGCTTATCTCCTGTTGGCTTTTCTAGCCCTGCCTTGGTTTCGACCCGTGCTCGCCTTTACGGTGGGTTGGTCCGCTTTTTTTGAGATTTTCACTTATCTTTTCCTCGGCTCGGTTTTGGCCGGTTCCATCTATGCGCTCCTGCCGGTCTCCCGGAATTTCGGATGGCCAAGCAGTTCAGCCCTGACCTGGCACTTTTGGGGTACCACCCTGGGTAGTGGGACGACCGCCTCCTGCCTGCTTTTAGCCGGAGCTTTCCAAGGCCTTGCGCTGAACGATCCGGGTGTGCCGATTTCCACCCTCGCCAGCTACCTGCGGCCTTTCTTGTTTGTGGCGGTCTTTTCCCAAGCCGTTTGGCTGTTTGGGCAAATCGTTTTTTCCGCAGTGCTTTTGGCAGGCCTGCTCAGGCTTTTCCCTGCGGCTGCCCCCATGGCGGTCTTTCGTGATCCCTTGGTCATCCGACCAGCCGCCGTCGATCCTTTGCACGGGTAAACCATGAAACCAACCCGGGCTCTTTTCATCGTTCTCGGCGCTCTCATTCTGACCTGGGTCAGTCAGGCCGCCGTCGGCTACTGGCAGGTCGGCCGCCTCGAGCCGGTCCTGAACGAGGAAAGTAACCTGACTGAGCCACCGGTTCCCTCTGGCCTGGCCCACACGGGAGCCCGCGTCTTCGCGGCCGAGGGCTGCCTGGAATGCCACTCCCTCTCCGTCCGCGGCCCGAGCAGCTCAGCCGACCTCACTCGCGGCTGGGGAGTTCGGCGAACCGTCCCGCGCGATTACCTTTTCCGCGAACCCGCCATGACCGGTTTTTCCCGCATTGGTCCAGATCTTTCCAATATCGGCGCCCGGCTTCCGGACACGGAAAAGCTGATGCAGCACCTCTACGATCCCCGCCTTCTGAAAAAATCCTCCACCTGTCCTCCCCATCCTTGGCTTTTCCGCAAGGTTCCCGCCGGGCCAAGAACCGAGCCCGGGGCCCTCAAGGTCTCACCGGACGGCTGGCACCAGCTGGTGCCCGCTTACCAAGCCAAGTGCCTCGTGGCTTATCTCCAGTCCCTCACGGTGAACTACGCGCTGCCGGAGGCTCCTCTCAAATGATCCCGCCTGACCCCTCCCCGCTTGCGCAGGCCCCGGCGGAGCGTCATGCCCCCATCCCGGGTTGGCTGACGGGCTTAGGTCTGGTTTTGGCTTTTTGGGCAGGGGGATATTTATTTTTGTACAGCGGCGGATTCCGTGGAGACGTCTACGATCCCGGTCAGATCACCTGGGGTCCAGTCAGCACCGGTCCCGTCGCCCCGCCGGATCCCAAGGTCATCGGTAAGCGCCTCTACACCGCCAACTGCGCCCAGTGTCACCAAGCCACCGGCTTGGGCCAGGCGGGTGTGTATCCTCCCTTGGCGGGGGTGGACTGGGTAACGGGCTCCAAACATCGCCTGATCTCGATCCTGCACCACGGTTTGGCTGGGGCGATCACCATCAACGGGCAGCTCTACAACAACAATATGCCCGCTTGGGGCGACGGCGCCCCAGTGCCCCTCAAGGACGAACAGATTGCCGCCATTCTGACCTACATCCGGAGCGAATGGGGTAACAAAGCTGAACCCGTCAGCACCGAGGAAGTGGCCCTCATCCGCGCCGCCACCAAAGACCGCAAGCAACCCTGGTCCGAAAAAGAACTTCTCGCCCTCCCTTCCGACCTGCCTCCTGCGCCTGCGGCAAAGTAACCCAAGGTTTGGTAGGGGCGATTGTCCCCAATCGCCCGATAGATTTGTACGTTGCGGGCCGTTCGGGACAACGACCCCTACCAAGCCGACACTGAAATGCCCCCATCTCCGATCTGCCATCTTTCATCTTCGAAAACTCACCCGCCACTCGCCACCAGCAACCCGCCACCAATTTACTGCGCCGGCCTCACCAGCTTCTGAAAGTCCGGCTCTCCCTGGATCTGTTGGAACATCGGCTCGGTGGCGATCCTCTCCCTCATCGGCAGGCCTCCGAGCCTGACCGACTCCTCCAACATCTTGTAAAACTCCGCCCGGTTCCCGGTCAGCATCACAAACTTGGCCAACCCATATTTTACCTCCGGATCCTGCGGAGCTACCTTCTCCAGCTTGCGACCGTACTCCAGCGCCTGCGGCACCCGGTTTTGCAGGGCAAAGTAGTTCACAGCGTCCCGCAAAATCTCCACATTGGTCGGAAACGCCGCTGAAGCCTCCCCAAGCAGCTGATCCGCCGCCGGAATATTGCCCTCCTCCGAATACTTGCCCAATAATTGCTGCACCAAGGCAGGATCTTTTGGGGTAGCCGCCCGCTTTTGCTGGAGAGCCGCGATCTCGGCTTGAAGCTGGATCTTCCGCTCGCAGTTCTTGAGCAGAATCACCAATAGTCCGTTGTTGGGGTCGGCCTTAACCGCTTTCGTCAGGATATCCCGCAGCTCGGCGGAGCGACCCTGCTTCAGCAGGAGATCCGAAAAGTTGTTCAGCGTCTCAGTGTTGCCGGGCCACAACTCCAGCGCCTGACGATAGGCCTGCTCGGCCGGACCCGCCATATTCCGCCATTTGTAAATGTTTCCTCCGGTATTGCGGAGCTTGCTGAAGGATCGTTGGGCGTCGATGTCGTCCACAAAGCCGGGGTCAGCCTTCAGGCGGGCAATGTACTTGCGCCAATACTCCATATCGGCCTGCACCTGCTCCGGGGTCAACACCGCAACCGGGTCCCGCTTGATCTCATAGCACAGCCCATGCGGAACGGCGTTGGGATAGGACCACTCCATCGGGAAACTCTCCTCCACGAAAAAGGGGCGCTGATCCTTGTTTCGCTGCCAGATCCACTCCGCCACCATCGAGTTCAGCACGGTCGGGTCCGCGTTGGGATCGGGGGCGGCGGGGTTCTTCTGCCTTGCCTCGATAGCCCCCTGATACAGCGCCATGATGTCCTCCTGCCGCGGCAGGATCATATACGCCTGTGGGTAATGCTTGTCCCGACCCAGCCAACGGTCGATCCAGCCCCGGGGGGTGGGTCGTTCAGCAGAATAGTGGTTGCGGATGTACTGGTTGTAGAAGGCGTCCGCCAAGGCGTTTTGGGTGATGATGTAAAGATCCCGCCGGTCGAAGTTCGGATCCCGCTTGTGTTTTGGCTTCTCAAAGCTCTCGGAAAGGATCATGTAAGTCGGTACAAAACGCCCGGGATCCGTGCCCCCAAACACAAAGGCGTCTTTAGGCAGATCGGACAACATATCCCTCCCGTACATCCAGCCAAACCAGTGGTTCCGCTGGCTGCAAAAGGAAAGGTTTTGCCGGAACGAAAACGCGCCGATCCCCACTGCCAGGGCGGCGGCCAAGCCGAGGGTCAAACCGGGTCCTCGCCCAAACTTCTGAAAAGCCAACCCCGTTCCCATGCCGGCCAGCAGCACAAAAAAGGCGTGCGAATAAGCCAGATATGGCATCTGGAGAAGCCAAGCCGCCTCATCGGCGCCGGCCTTGTCAAAGGCCGGTTGGAGGAAGCCTGCGAGCAAAAAACCGAGTGCCGTAACTTGAATCCAATTTCGCACCGGTGGGGACATTCCCCCAAGAAAAGCGACGGCTGCCACCAGGGCCAAAATTCCCAAGGGGGTGAAGTTCTGGATCAGTTTGCGCCAGTACAGCTGCGAGAACTTGCCGAGGGTCTCGCGGAAAGAATCCGGCTCCGGGGATCCCGGAGGGGTGGGCGGCTCTTGTAAAAGTTCCGGCGGGGTTGCCCCCATCACCCGGCCCACGGTTTTCAGTAATTGCTCGGAAAGCTTGCCTGCATACTGACTTCGATTGACTGCATAAAAGAATCCTTCCTTGGTGCTGGTAAAGCCCCAGTTCATGGGGGGATTGGTCATGGAGGAAAGAGGCATGTAGGCGTACGGAGAAAGCCCGGAAGCCACGCCCACCAGCACGAGCAACCCGGTTCGCCAGTGAGCCAACCGCCTGCGAATCACCATCCAAAGCACGAAAGCCACCCCCACACTCCAGACAAAACGGACCGACGAGTGCCAGGTAGGCGGCTCTTGTGAAAGATAGCCAAATCCCCAATAGACCAAGGCCGCGGAACCGGCCAAGTAGAGCAACCCTTCCGCCAGAAAATCCCGTCGGCGCAGAATCATCACGAGGACCGGCAGGACGGATAGTGAGATCATCAGGTGGTGGTTGCTCATTCCGAGGGCGAAAAAGAAAGCGCACCAAGCCAGTCCGTTGGTCCAGGCCGGGTCGCGCAGCCAGCGGTAGATGGCTAGGAGGTAAAGCATCACCACCAGCACGTGGAGGGCGTAGACCTCGGCAATGACCGCCTGGGACCAGAGCGATACGCTGAAGGTCAGCGCCATCGACCAGCCCCACGCCAAGATCTGGGCCAAACGGTCGGAAACTCCTGCCCAACGCATCGAACTGCACAACAGAAGGGCAACCAAGCCGATTCCCAGGGCCGAGCAAACCCCCGAAAATAAGTTCACTTCCCAGGCGTTGTTTCCCAGAGGCAGAAGTTGGAAGAGCCAGGATCCGATCGTCCAAAGCGGATAGCCGGTCGGATGCGGCACTCCCATATGGACCGCCGCCGTAAGGAACTCGCCGGAGTCCAAAAGGCCGACGTTTGGCTGTACGGACCATGCGTAGGCAATTTGCGATACCAACCAGGC
>VHDM01000012.1 GCA_016876055.1 Verrucomicrobiota bacterium | reverse complement strand
GCAACAGCTTCTCGAACCAGACGCTGGCCGCGCTTGATCTCTGGAAGAACCGCTCCCTCTATAAGCCGGCTGTCTACGTTCTGCCCAAGAAGCTGGACGAGGAAGTCGCCCGCCTTCATCTCGAGAAGATCGGGGTGAAACTGACCAGGCTCACCCAAGACCAAGCGGACTACCTCGGCATTCCCGCCGAGGGCCCCTTTAAGCCGGAACACTACCGCTACTAAATCCCAGCCGGACAGCATCCGCGGGGGGCAGGCGATGTTTCTGCATCGCCTGCCTCGCTCGCCGGTAAACCGGCCTTAAGGGGCGGGCTTCTTCGCTGGAAACAGCAGGGAGCATAGAATCGATCCGCCCACAAGAGTCGTGATGATGGCCAAGGACCAGGCCACCGGAAACTTTCCGCCGAAAACCCCGTTGAGCCAGGCCATCTTGAGACCGACAAACATCAGCACCAGGCCTAACCCGAATTTAAGCAAGTGGAACTTATCCACCACCCCGGCCAGGAGAAAATAAAGCGCCCGGAGCCCCAAAATGGCAAAAACGTTGGAGGTGAGGACAATGAGTGGTTCCTTGGTGATTGCAAAAATGGCCGGCACGGAATCGACTGCGAAAACAATGTCGCAAAACTCGATGAAAATCAGGCAGACCATCAGCGGGGTGACTTTCCAGGCGGAGTCGATTTTCAGGAAAAACTTTCCCTCTTCGGATCGGTGGGTCACCGGCAGGACACGCTGGAGAAAACGCAGAACTGGATTGGTCGCGGGGTCAATGGCGTGGTCAGGCGAAAAGAAGATTTTGATTCCAGTCAGAATCAGGAAAACCCCCAGGAGGATGGTCACCCAGTGGATCTGGAGCAGCATTGCCCCCAGCGCAATGAAGACGACCCGGAAAAAAATGGCTCCCAGGATGCCCCAGAAAAGGACTTTATGCTGATACTTGGCGGGAATCCCAAAAAATTTGAAGACCACCACAAAAATAAAAAGATTATCGACGGCCAGCGATTTTTCGACGATGAAGCCGGTCAGGAACTCCAGGGCGGAATACCGCGCCTGCTGGTTGGGATCAAAACCCGACAAGACGGCCAATTGCGGATCGGTGCTGAAGGCATGCTTGCAATACAGGTAGAACCCGTAATTAAAAAGCAGCGCCAAGGTTACCCAAAAGACACTCCAACCAGCGGCCTCCCGCATCCCGATGGCGTGGGCCTTGCGGTGAAACACCCCTAAATCCAGGGCCAGCACGACAAAAACAAATGCTAAAAAACCGGCGTAGAACCAGAGGTATTCCCGAAAAGGGAAGAGGACAATATCGAGGGCAGGCACCGGGAAACGCTAGCGGCGGGGGGAAGGAAATGCCAAGCGCGGGGCCATCTCGTTAAAAACGCCGCTGGGAGCGAGGATCGGGAACTTTGCGGGCATTGTCGTAGGGAGAGTAACCGGCCTTGGAGTCATCAATGGCCCGCTTGGGATCCCCGGTACTGGGGTTGGGAGGAATGACCACAGGCTTGGGGGGCGGGGGCGCCACCGGTTTCTTTTCCCCGTAGCCGGCCGGCAAACTGTAAGGATCCTGAGAGATCCGCTTGTAGGCCCCGGAAGGAGGCTGAGGAACCTGCATACGTCCTTCCGCCGTGGTGTTTCCGGCCATGATCGGTTTTGCACCTGATTGGAAATCCTTCCCCAAGGGTCCGGTGCTGGAGGGACCGGTGAAGGAATCAAAAGCCGGCTGCACCCGGCCGTCGCCCGAGGCCATCGCCCGAGGCTTCACCCCATCCAGGCCGGTCACCACCGGGAGTTTTTCAGCATCCGCTACCCCGAAACCGGAAACGGATGGGCTGACCACAGTCGGTTGCTTGGAGGCTTGAGCAGACTTTTCCTCCTTTTCCTTCTTCTCCTTGGCTACGGATTCCTGGGATTCACGGGTATTTTCTTCAGCCAAAGCAATTTCCTCCTGCTGTTTCTTTTTGGCTTCTTCCTGTTTTTGCATCATCGCCTGGGCAGCCCAGTTTTGATCCTGAATCTTATTCTTGTCTTTTTCAGCCGGACGAATCTGGGGAATGGAGGGATTATTGTCGGCAGGCAAAAGGTTGCTGGCATCAGGACTGGGTGCTGGTTCATCCAAGCCGGGAAGTTTACGCTCGGCTTCCGCGGAGGGCAGATCGGATAGGCCCAAGGAGCCCTCCGGGGAGGTTTGGGCAAAAACCACCTCCCAGAAGCAGCCAGCCACGATCAAGAGAAGCTTCACTGACCGCAACTTAAAGGGGGGACCACGTTCGTCAATCTCGCCCCCCTCTCCTAGGCCGAATAAGATGCTCAAGCTTTGAAGGACCCCCTTTGCGAGATCTTGCTTTCCGAAATACGTCGGCGGGGACCCTTGCCTTTCGATCAGTTTATGGAGAAAGCCCTTTATCATCCCACCTCGGGCTTTTATGCCACCGGCCGAACCCGCACTGGACAAGGCGGTGATTTTCTCACTCCCGTCTCCCCGGGCCCGGTTTTGGGCGAACTCCTCGCCCGGCAAGCGGATGAAATTCACGAGACCTTGGGACGTCCACCGATTTTCAACCTGATCGAACAGGGGGCCGACACCGGCTGGCTGGCTCGGGATCTCTTTTTGTCGGTGCAAAAAAATCATCCCCGCCTGGCCTCAACAGCCCGCTTGCATCTGGTGGAGCCCCACCCTGCCCTCCAACAGATCCAACACCGGACTCTGGATGCCGCGGGCCTGACCAAATCGGTCCAATGGCATGCTTCCTGGAAGGAATTCCCCGGGAGCAGCACCCCCTGTTTTTTTTACTCCTGCGAATTGGTGGACAGCTTCCCGGTCAAAATCCTGCAGTTCCGGGACGGAGCGTGGCGGCAAAAGGCAGTCGGCGAGAAGGACGCCCGGCTGGTTTGGCATGTGCAAGAGGCTGATCCCGATACCCGGACTGAAATCCAGCGCTGGAAGCCGCCCGAAGTCGAAGGCAATACGATGGAGCTTCGCCCTGGCGTAGAGCCATGGGTCCAAAGCTGGGCGAAAAAAATTCCCTGTGGAATGGTTGTGACCTTGGATTACGGTTTCCCGGCCGCTCAGCTCTTCTCCCCAGCCCGATCAGGCGGCACCCTGGTTGCCATCCGCAATCACCAACGGGTTCAGGACCCCCTCCTCAATCCCGGCGAACTGGATCTCACCGCCCATGTGAACTTCACCGAGTTGGAGGACTTGGCCGCCGCACGCGGTTGGAAAAACTACGGCCTGACAGACTTGGCCCGCGGCCTGACCACCCTCGCCGCTCCTCTCCTCAAAGAGGACAGCAACCTTCCTGAAGCATGGATTCGCAACTTCCGCCATCTGACCCATCCGTCCTTCTTCGGCCAGAGCCACCAAATTCTTGTCCAGGGCAAGGGCCTGCCTGGTACCTTTTGCCCGTCTATGGTGATGAAAATTTAGGGGCGAGACGAACCTCCTCGTCATCCTGCCCCGCCCCCCAAGCCTCACCCCCGCTTATTCCAGTCGAACACCCCTTTTTTATAGGCGTACCAGTGGCCCACCTCCACCAGCAGTACAAAGACCAACATCAATCCAAACACCTGCCAGCCCAGACCGCTCCGATGAAATTCCATGAGGCTGACCGCCCATGGGTACATGAAGATGACCTCGATATCGAAAAGAATGAAGATCATCGCCACCAAATAGAATTTTACCGAAAAGCGGGCGGAGCCTCCCCCGATCGGATCCTTGCCGCATTCGTAGGCCAGATCCTTGCCTTGGTTCCGCTGCCCCACCTTGCCAAGGATCAACGCGACCACGATGGCGCCCACCGCGATGGCCACGGCCACGCCGATGGAAAAAAGCACGGGAATGAATTCGCGCAGCATGTTTCTTTCCTATCCCGACCCTGCCGCCACGGCAAGCCGCCGAGTCGGCTGGCCACCGAACCTCCGTAAGGCAAGACTTTTAGCCAGCCATGCCGCTTGCCCTCCCCCTTATCGCCTCCTTTCTTTACGCCCTGGGCTCCTGGGGTATGAAACTAGGTCTCCGCCGTGGGGCCCATCCTCGCCTCCTCAATGCCATCTCCAACCTGGCCATGGCCGGTTGGTCTGCCCCCTTGGTGATTTTTTTTCCAGGCACCCCCCAGGCCAGGGGATTTCTCGGCGCCCTACTCGCCGGGACCTTGCTTTTTATCGGCCGGGCTTGCGCCATCCGGGCCCTGGCCAAAGGCGACCTTTCCCTGGCCACTCCCGTGTTAGGCATGAAAACTATTTTCGTCGCCCTTCTCACCGTGGTGCTGCTCAAGGAACCGGTGAGCCCGGGACTGATGGCGGGCGCGGTGCTCTCCTCCCTCGCCGTCGCCCTGCTTTCCCTCTCCCCGGGAATTCTTCGTGGAAAAAAAGAGAGTGCAGCCCTCGACCGCGCCACGGCTGGCTGGGCCCTGCTGGCCGCCTTCTTTTTCGGGCTGACCGATGTCACCGTTCAACGCTTTGCCAAAATGCTCGGCGTGGGTTGGTTCCAGCCGCTGATGTTTGCCACCCTCGTGGTGCTCACTCCCCTGCTGTTTGCACCCGAGATTTTTCGCCGCGGAAAACAATGGCTCCCCTTGCCCGGTTCAGCCCGCGCGGGTGCGCTCGGCGGTTCGGTGGTCATCGGTTTTCAAACCTCGCTGGTGGTTTTTGTGATCGGTTTTTTCGGCCATGCCACCGCCACCAATGTCGTCTACGCCACGCGCGGGCTCTGGGCCATTCTGCTGGAAGGAGCCCTGGGGGGCGGCTCGGCTTACCATGACAAGCGGGTCTTGGCGGTCCGTCTCACCGGTGCCGCCCTGCTTCTCGCCTCCGTCGCCCTCGCCGTCGGCTCGTTGTAGGCCTCCATCCGAAGCTTTTTCTATACGCAAACTTAACCGTGAACGAACGCCTCTGGCGGATCGTATTTGCCGGTTAGGCCCGGCCAAGCTGCAGCATGACCAGCCCCACCGCCGTCAGCGCTAATCCCCCCACCTGCATTGCCGTGATCGGGGCGTGAAAAAAGAACCAGCCCGCCACCTGTACCAGCACGAAGCCCGCGCCCAGGGTAAAGGCATACACCAGGTGCGGACTCTGCTCCCGCAACGCATACGTGATCAGCACGGGGCAACCGAAGCCCACCACGTTCCCCAGCAGAAACCATAGCCACCAATCCGTACCGGTTTTTTCAGAAGCGATCTTAAAGACCAGATTCGAGCCCGCCATGGAAACGGCGTAGCCGAAAACCAAAAGGGCGAACTTCAAAAGACCCGAAAGTTCAGGCGACTGAGCCGCAGCCGCCGCCATCCCGGTGGCCCGGCTGGCAGTGCATGGCATAGGCCGCGCCGCCCATCCGGTCGCACCACTGCGCAAAATCTTGGCGCTCCTTCTCGTTCATCGGAGTCTTTCCTGCGGCCAGGGCCGCTTCCTCCACATACTTCAGTTCATCGATCCCGATCACCTGGGTGCAGACTTCCGGATAGCTCAAGGCGTAGCGGACCACCTTCTCCGCATTCATGAGCCCTTTCTGGGCGGCCCGTTTGGCCCCGCCAAAACCCTTCATCCCCAGGACGGCGATCTCTTTTTTGCGCAGCTCCGGAATAATCTCCGCTTCAAACTTCCGGGACTGCAGGGTGCCCAGCGCCGAAACTGGCTGGAGTGAGGCGTCAAACGAGAAGCCGCCTTCGAGAATCTTCCGGTGAACCTCCACGTCGCTATGGCCGGTGAAACCGAAATAACGCACTTTGCCCTGCTGCTTGGCTAACTCAAACGCCTCCGCGGTACCGCCGGGCCCGTAAAATTTGTCGATCTCCTTGGGATTTTCAATCGCATGCAACATCCATAAATCCAGCCGGTCGGTGCGCAACCTTTGCAGGGATTCCTCCAGCATCTTCATGGCGCCTTCCTTGCCGCCTTCCGGCAGGGGCTTTTGGTGGGAACAGCATTTGGTCATGAGAAAAGCCTTGTCCCGAACCCCGTCCAACGCCCGCCCCATGATTTCCTCCGCCCGGCCGTTCAAATAACACCAGGCGTTGTCAAAAAAGTTGATGCCCCGGTCCATGGCGTCGCGGGCAATCCGGGTGGCTTCTGCCTGATCCTTGGCTCGGCCCAAATCCAGCCCCCCCAACCCGATCACGCTGACTTGCTCGGCGTGCCGTCCAAAAGCGCGGGTGGGAACATGTCCAGAGGCAGCCGCTAGACTCTTGGCTGCCCCCAAGGCCGGAAGCAGCCCTAAAAACCGTCGCCGCGTGAACACGCCCCCATAGTGCTCCTCCCCCCTTCCGGTGCAAGCTTTCGGGGACGGGCCCAGGCTTGACCCCGATGGCAGGGCTGTGAGGAACCGGAAATTAAGGATTTCCAATGGGCCCAAGAGCCCCAATGTAAATCAGAAGCCCTCGGGGGCACTAACCAACCAAAGGAGATATCGCATATGGCATTCAGCACTGTCAGCAAGAAGAACGGCAAAACCTACCACCTGCACAGCCGCCAACAGACCCTCCGGGGCGGCCAAACCGTTACCCTCTACTATTTCGCCTCTGAACCCGGCGCCGGCGCCATGGACAAGCTTCCCGATGGCTATGAAGTCACCGAGAACGACCGCACCGGTCTCCCTCTCCTCAAAAAGAAGAAATAAGTCTTCCGGGGTCTGACCCGATGAGTACCGCCACCGCGGTCGATCCTGAGCTCCTCGCGATCCTCCGCTGCCCGGAATCCCTCCAGCCTGTCCGGCTGGCAGATGACTCCACGGTTCGACGACTTCAAGAACAAGCCCGCCAAGGGAATCTCAAAAACATCCAAGGCAGCATCGGGCCTGATTTCGAGGCCCTGCTCGTTCGCGAGGACGGAAAACGCGCCTACCTCGTTCGGGATGGCATCCCCGTCATGCTCATTGACGAAGCAGTGGCACTTTAGTTTTTTAGTCCTTCCGCCATGGCCGGTGGAGGGAGTCCTTCAACCAACAACTCCCTCCAGGACGAAGGACTAAATCCCTAAACAGCTGCAAAACCGCGGTACCACTCCACAAACTTCTTCACTCCCTTTTCCAAAGGCGTGTCGGGACGGAAACCCACCGCCTTTTCCAAATCGCTTACATCCGCCGCTGTGGCCACGACATCTCCCGGTGGGATCGGCTTGGAAACAATCTTGGCCTTCTTTCCCGTCGCCGCCTCGATCGCTTGCACCAACCGGATCACCTCCACGGGACGGTTGTTGCCGATGTTATAAATCCGGTAGGGAGCCGGACTGGTCGCCGGATCCGGGCGCAACCCGTTCCACTTTGGATTTCCCTGGGGCGGTTGCTCCGTCAACCTCGCCACCCCCTCCACGATGTCGTCCACATAGGTGAAATCCCGCTTCAATTTGCCCTCGCCGAACAATTCGATTTCCTTCCCAGCCAGAATCGACTGCGTGAACCTGTAGTACGCCATATCCGGCCGCCCCCACGGCCCGTACACCGTGAAGAACCGCAGACCGGTGCAGGGCAACCCGTACAAGTGGGCGTAACAGTGAGCCATCAGCTCATTCGCCTTCTTGGTGGCCGCATAAAGAGAAACGGGGTGGTCCACGTTGTCCCGCTCCGTGAAAGGCATCTTTTGATTCAGACCGTAAACCGAACTGGAGCTCGCAAAAATCAGATGCCCCGTCTTCTCCGCCCGGCAGGCCTCGAGCACATCCATCATCCCTTCCAGGTTGCTTCGCGAGTAGGCATGAGGATGGGTCAGGCTGTACCGCACGCCCGCCTGCGCCGCCAAATGCACCACCACCTCCGGCCGAACCTCTTTCCATAATTTCTCCACCCCCGTCCGGTCGCCGAGATCAGCGCGCACAAACCGAAAGGTCCTCTTTCTTTTGAGCAGCCCCAGCCGCGCCTCCTTGAGCTTGGGATCGTAGTAGTCGTTGAGATTATCCAGCCCGACGACCTCGTCCCCCTGCTTCAGCAATCGCTCGCATAGGTGGTAGCCGATAAAGCCGGCCGCCCCGCTCACCAGGATTTTCCGGCTCATGCCGCCTCCATCCGGAACCACTCCATCCGGTCGGCATCAAACTCAAACCAACCCCGGAATCTTTCCCCCGCCAGTAAGCGCGGCATCCAGTGCTCATCATCCGCCCACATCCGGTCGTAAGGCATCTCGCCCGCCGGGTGCCAGAAAGGCTTGGCCTCGGCCGTCTCGATCAGTTCTCCCTCAAACTCTCCGGCCCGATACACCGAACAGTGCAGGGAGTAGCCGTCCCGAAATTGAAAATGCAGTTCCCCCGCCCAATCCATCGCCACCGGCGTGATCCCGATCTCCTCCTGCGTCTCCCGAATCGCGGCCTGCTCGGCCGTCTCCCCTGGCTCAATCCTGCCGCCCGGTCCGTTCACCTTTCCCGCCCCCAATCCCCGCTTTTTTTCAATCAAGAGGATCTGCTGATCCCGTAGCACGAAACAGAGCGTGCCCCGCTCCTTGGGAATCCAGGTTTTCCAGTCTGTCCGGCCCGCCGGGGCCCGTGGCGTCGTGGCCGACATCCCCGCAGGGTACCGCCCCTAGCGGTCTTGCCGATCCTTTTGCAATAGGCGGGCCCGCGCGTCCTCCAGCTGCTTTTTTTCCGCCGCCGTCAGGGAATGGATGCCTTCCTTGGAAATTTTGTCGAGGATCGCATCGACCTTTTCCAGCACCGGGATCACCCCCGGCTTCTTGGTCGCAACCCCCTTGGCCTTGACGTTTTTTTTGCGGCCTCGGGCAAAGGAAAGGGTCGGCCACGTCATCCCCCCCCGTCGGACCCAGGCCACCGCGAAAAGTGAGGATAGCCACAGTTGTAGCAGTCCCGGCCAATCCCGGCCCGCAAAAGCCGCCAGGCTGTAGATGGCCAAAAGCACCCAGCCCACCCATCGGGCCGTCAGCCCCGCAAAGAAAAACTGGGCGCCGGGATGGACCGCGCAAAAGGCCAGAAAAACGGCAAAGCTGATCGTGCCGGAACCCGTCAACACCGTGGTGCCAAGCAGCGGACCCGTTCCCGCCAGCACCAAGGCGGGCAACACCGCCAGCGCCCCGTACAGCCAGCCGAACGAGCGGCGCCCGATCGCCGACTCCACCTCTCGTCCAAACCAGAAAAACATCAGCATCTCCAGCCCAAACCACAAACCCTCCTGCCGGATGTCGTGCACGAAAGGGTAAGTGAACAGAGTCCAGACCTGCCCGGCTTTCAGATCCCCCGCCGAAAAGGCCAACTGGTTCACCCACTCTCCCAGGCCCGAGGCGGCAAAAACTGCTGCCACCGCCATCGCCAAAGTGTGGACCCCGATCAGCAGAAGGGTCAGATCCACCCGCAGGCTCCCCAAGGTGAAAATCGGCCCCTCGGATCCCTGCCAAGAACCAGAAGAAAAATTCTGTGACATCTGGAAAGTATCTCGCATCCCAGGCGGTCGGGCAAGCCGTGGCCCACCCTTAAATCTGGTATTCCGATCCCCGCCCCTTCCCCACCAACCGCGCCTGCACCTTCTCCATCAGGTCCCGCAGACTTTCCTCCGAGAATCTCGCTCGCCGGGCCCCCTCCGCCTCCTGCGACAGCCTCGCCCACGCCTCGCCCAGTGGCCCCGCCCCGTTGTCCTTCTCTGCTTCCCCTTCCATCCACGAGACCACCTCCCCCATCGTGATCCGCTCCGCCGCCCGCGCCAAATCATAACCCCCGCCAGCCCCACGGCGACTCACCACAAAGCCCCCTTTTTTCAAGGTTCGCAACACCTGCTCCATAAACTTTCCCGGCGTACCCGAGGCCTTGGCCAGGGAAGCTGCCTGGCGAATCCGGCCTTGCCCCCCCTCCAAAGCCAACACCACCAGCGCTCGTACCGCATACTCCGTGGTCCGGTTCACCGCCATCCACCCATCGTAAAAGGCCCGGCCCCTTTTCACAAGTGAGGCCGGGGCGTCCGCCCCCGGGGCCGACTACCCGAGACATTTCTAAAAAAACGACACCGTGAACGAAGCGTGGCCGTTTCGCTGCTCTCCCTTGAATTTTTTCGTCCCGCCGTTGCCAACCGCAGGGTTCAGCTTTAGTTTGAGCTTGTGAAAGGTGAAAATGGTCACGCCTCTGCCAGCCCCTCCCCGGATGCCGATTCCGGCATCGTCATCACCAGTCGGGTCCGCCTCGCCCGCAACGTCAAAGACTTCCCCTTCCCGGGTTGGCTTAAAAAAGCCGATCGCTTAAAGCTTCTCGAGACCATCCAACCGGCCGTCACCGACCTGTCCTCCATGCGCCCCACGAAAATGTCCGTGGCCATGGAGGCCCTTGGCCCCCTCGAAAAGCAGCTGCTCGTCGAAAAACACCTCATCTCCCGCGAACACGCCGCCAAAAACGCCGGTAGTGGCCTCGTCGTCAACGGCGAAGAAACTCTTTCCGTCATGATCAACGAGGAGGATCACCTCCGTCTCCAAGCCCTCCAGCCCGGGTTCCACCTGCAGGAGGCCTGGGACGCCGCCGACAAACTCGATTCCTCTTTGGAGGAAAGGCTTGAATTTTCCTTCTCCCCGTCGCTCGGCTACCTCACTGCCTGTCCCACCAATGTCGGCACCGGCATGCGCGCCTCTGCCATGCTTCACCTCCCCGGCCTCGTCCTTGGCGAACAAATCAACCAGGTCATCAAATCCGTCAACCAGCTCGGTCTCGCCGTCCGCGGTCTCTACGGCGAAGGCACCGAGGCCCTTGGCAATCTCTTCCAAATCTCCAACCAGACCACCCTGGGCGAATCAGAGAAGCAAATTCTTGAACGGCTCACCAAGGTCGTCCGTCAGCTGATCGATCTCGAAAGCAACGCCCGCCAGAAGCTGGTGCAGGAAAAAGCCCGGATGCTTGCGGACCAGGTCGGCCGCTCCTACGGCATTCTCCTCCATTCCCATTCCATTTCCTCCAAGGAGGCCCTCAACCTCCTCAGCCTTCTGCGTCTGGCGGCCGACCTCGGCCTGCTGACGGCCACCCTCAAGCCCAAGGTCGATACCCTTCTCATCTCCACCCAGCCCGCTCACCTCCAACAAGCCTCCCAAAAGAAGCTCGGGGCCGAGGAGCGGGATGCCTTTCGCGCGGATCTTCTTCGCGAGAAACTCAAGGGCGTGGCTGAGCCGGCCATGCGTAAATTGCACCTTTAGGCTGGCTGGGCTACACTGAAGGCTCGTGAACAACTTCACCCCACGCGCCCAGCAGGTCCTCGCCCTCGCCCGCAAGGAGGCCGATCGCTTTAATCATAATTACGTCGGCACGGAACATATTCTCCTCGGCCTGATCAAGCTGGGGCAGGGCGTCGCGGTCAACGTCCTCCAGAAAATGGGTCTGGATCTTGAAACCGTCCGCATGGAGGTCGAAAAACAGGTCGGCACCGGCCCGGACACCAAGGTCACCGGCAATATCCCCTACACGCCGCGCGTGAAAAAGGTCCTCGCCCTGGCCTCCAAGGAAGCCAAAGCCCTCCACCACTCCTACGTCGGCACAGAACATATTCTCCTGGGCCTCCTCCGCGAAGGCGATGGCGTGGCCGCCCGCGTCCTCAAATCCCTCGAGGTTGATATCGAGCGGGCCCGCCAAGAGGTCCTGAAAGAGCTCGACCCCAACTTCGAGGAGGGCACCGAGGCCTCCACGGGCGGTGAGGAACCCGGTCAGCCTGGGCCCGAACCCGCCGGGGCCGGGGGGGGTTCCGCCCCCTCCCGCAAGGACGTCAAGACCCCCGCCCTCAAGGCCTTCGGCCGCGATCTCACCGAGCTGGCCCGCAAGGGTGAGCTCGACCCCGTGATCGGCCGCAAGAACGAGATCGAGCGCGTTGTCCAGATCCTCTGCCGCCGCACCAAGAACAACCCCGTCCTCATCGGAGAGGCCGGCGTTGGCAAAACCGCCATCGTCGAAGGTCTCGCCCAGGAAATCGCTTCCGGCAACGTTCCGGAAATTCTCCGGGAAAAAAAGGTCATCACGCTCGATCTTGCCCTGATGGTCGCCGGCACCAAATACCGCGGCCAGTTCGAGGAACGGATCAAGGCGGTCATGGAGGAAATCCGCAAATTGAAGTCCGTGATCCTGTTTATTGACGAGCTCCACACCCTCGTGGGCGCCGGTTCCGCCGAGGGCGCCATGGATGCCTCCAACATCATCAAGCCCGCCCTCTCCCGCGGGGAACTCCAGTGCATCGGCGCCACCACCATGAACGAGTACCGCAAGTACATCGAGAAGGACGCCGCCTTGGAGCGCCGCTTCCAGACCGTCCGCGTCGACGCCCCGTCCATCGACGAGGCCATTGCCATCCTCCGCGGCCTCCGCCCCAAGTACGAGGAACACCACCACGCCAAGATCACCGACGAGGCCCTTGCCACCGCCGTGCGCCTCAGCGAACGCTACATCACCGGCCGCTACCTTCCCGACAAGGCCATCGATGTCATGGACGAAGCCGGCTCCCGCTGCCGCATCGCCGCCAGCATTCGCCCGCCTGAATTCAAGGCCGCCGAGGGCGAGGTCGAAGCCATCCGAGCCGAGAAGGAGGCCGCCATCAAAGCCCAGGACTTTGAAAAAGCCGCTTCCCTCCGCGATAAGGAAAAGGAGGCCTCCACTAAACTCGAGAGCGATCTCAACGCCTGGCGCAAAAAACGGGACGAAATCATCGTCGACGTCGGCGAGGAAGACGTGAAGCACGTCATCTCCAAGTGGACCGGCATTCCGCTCACCCGCATGGCCGAAGCCGATCTCTCCAAGCTCCTCACGATCGGCGACTCCCTCCAAGCCCGCGTCATCGGCCAACAGGAGGCCGTCCAAGCCCTTGCCAAGGCTCTGCGCCGCTCCCGGGCCGACCTCAAAGATCCCAAACGCCCGATCGGCTCCTTTATTTTTCTCGGCCCCACGGGCGTGGGCAAAACCCACCTCGCCAAGGCCCTTGCCGAAGAGGTGTTCGGGGAAAAAGACGCCCTCATCCAACTCGATATGTCGGAATATATGGAAAAGTTCAACGTCTCCCGCCTGATCGGTTCGCCTCCCGGCTACGTCGGTTACGAAGAAGGCGGCCAGCTCACTGAAAAAGTCAGGCGTCGTCCCTACTGCGTGGTCCTTTTTGATGAAATCGAAAAGGCCCACCCTGACGTTTGGAACATCCTCCTCCAGATTCTTGAGGACGGCCAGATCACCGACAGCCTGGCCCGCAAGATCGACTTCCGAAACACCATCATCATCATGACCTCCAACGTCGGCGCCGAGCTTATCCGCAAAGGCAACGTCATGGGTTTCGGCGTGGCCACCCAGGAGCAGGACTACGGCTCCCTCAAGAGCAAGATCCTCGACGAGACCAAGAAGATCTTCAAACCCGAGTTTCTTAACCGCCTGGATGATCAGATCGTCTTCCACTCCCTCACCCGCGATGACCTCTCCAAGATCGTCTCGCTTGAGGTCGCCAAGGTCGCCGCCCGCCTTTCGGACAAGGGGGTGGAAATCGAACTCAGCCCCGAGGCCTCCACCTTCCTCATCGAGAAGGGCTACGAGCCCCAGTACGGGGCCCGGCCGCTCCGCCGCGCCATCGAGAAGTTTCTCGAGGATCCTATCGCCGAGGAAATCATCCGCGGCAAGATCAAGTCCGGCGACAAGGTCAAAGTCGGCGCCGGCAAGGAAGCCCTCACTTTTTCCCCGGGCTCCCCGTCCGCCCCGGCAAAATCTGCGGCGGGTTGAGGGCCGCGCGGCGCGGCTGTTCCCCCCGGGTTCCCGGTCCCCCAGTCTTCCTTCAACTTCAACTTCAACTTAAACTGCGTCCGTGGAATCCGCGGCCATTCGTTCTCTCTTCAACGAGCTTTCGCCCGATTACGACCGGTTAAACCGCCTCTTCAGCCTGGGCATGGACGTTGGTTGGCGGAAGGAATTGGTCGCGGCCATGGTTCGGCAAAACCCCTCCAAAATCCTCGACCTGGCCTGTGGCTCGGGCGATGTCACCGTGCTGCTCCGGGAGGCCCTGCCCAAGGCTCAAGTCGTCGGGCTCGATTTTTCCCGCGGCCTCCTTAGGCGGGCCCAAGCGCGCGGTCTTGCGCAACTGACCGAAGCGGATGGCCTGCGGCTTCCTTTTGCGGACCGCAGTTTGGCCGGCGTCAC
The DNA here is from genome assembly GCA_016876055.1 of Verrucomicrobiota bacterium. Taxonomy (GTDB): domain Bacteria; phylum Verrucomicrobiota; class Verrucomicrobiia; order Methylacidiphilales; family Verrucolacustridaceae; genus Verrucolacustris. Next base: position 7,547 of record VHDM01000012.1, on the reverse strand, counting down.
CATCGCCTTTGGCTTACGTAACTTTTCCAACCGGCTGGCCGGCCTGAAGGAGATCGCCCGGGTGCTGCAACCCGGCGGGGTTTTCGGCCTGCTGGAGTTCAGCCCCCCGCCCCTGCCGTGGAAACTGTTCTGGAACTTTTATTTGCATCATCTCATGCCATGGGTCGCTCAGATCGTGGCCCGCCAGGGCGATTCCTTCCGCTACCTGGCCCAAAGCATCGTTGCCTTTCCCCATCCTTCGGCCCTGCACCGTGAACTCTCCTCCGCCGGCCTGCGGCTTCTCTTTGCCCGCTCCTTTTCAGCTCGGCTGGTGCAACTGACCCTCGCTGTCCGGGGCTAGCCCAAACCAGCTTTCCCCAACCGCACGCGGGGGCCGATTTGCCGCAACCCGGACCAAGCCATCCCAAACCTAAGAACCAGGTCGGGCTTGGGATTCCCCCCTTTTCCGGATCGTTACGCCCTCCCCCGCCGCCCCAATTTTCCGCTCCCCTTTGGAGGTAAGGGGATTCGAACCCCTGACCTTCTCATTGCGAACGAGACGCTCTACCAACTGAGCTATACCCCCAGGAAACTCCACGTTAACCCCGGTTCTGGGACGCTCAAGCCCGCGCCGAACGAGCCCCCGCGAAAAGCCGCGAATTTGATATCACGGGGGAAATCCATCAACCGTCGGCCTTGGCAATTTTTCCTAGGCAAAGGACTTGATTCCGCCGCCCCTCCGCCCCCGTGGTTTCCTGGTGCGGATGGGAACAGGTATTAGAGCTGGTGCTCGTTTTCCAAGAATCCTCGCAGATGCCTGATCCGCGTCGGATGGCGCATCTTGCGCAGCGCCTTCGCTTCAATCTGCCGGATCCGTTCCCGGGTCACCTTGAATTGCCGACCCACCTCCTCCAGCGTCCGGGAATATCCGTCCACCAGGCCAAACCGCTGCTCCAGCACCGCCCGTTCACGGTCAGTCAGGCTGTCCAACACATCCTTGATTTTCTCCTTCAGCATGGAGTAGGCCGTCATGTCGGATGGGTTCTCCGCGCTCTTGTCCTCGATGAAATCACCAAAGGTGGTGTCATCGCTATCACCCACCTGCGCCTGGAGCGAAATCGGTTGCTGGGCCATCTTGAGGACGGCCCGCACCCGCTCCACCGGCATGCCGGTTTCGTCGGCCACCTCCTCGGGGGTCGGTTCCCGGCCAAACTCTTGCACCAACTGCTTCTGCACGCGCATCAGCTTGTTGATTGTCTCAATCATGTGGACGGGGATGCGGATCGTCCGGGCCTGGTCGGCGATGCTCCGGGTGATCGCCTGCCGGATCCACCAGGTGGCGTAGGTTGAAAATTTATAGCCGCGCCGGTACTCGAATTTCTCCACCGCCTTCATCAGCCCCATGTTCCCCTCTTGGATCAGGTCGAGGAACGAAAGCCCACGGTTCGTGTATTTCTTGGCAATCGAGATGACCAGCCGCAGGTTGGCCTCGACCATCTCGGTCTTGGCGCGCATCGCCTTGCGCACCCATTCGCGCAGGTCACGGTAATGCGCAAAGAACTCGTCCCGGCTCAGCCGGCCATTATGCTCCACCTCTTCAATCTCTTCCTTGAGGGTTTTCTTGCGGACATCACTCACCCGGTTGCGGGTCCTGGATTTTAGGAGGGATTCCAGTTCCGAGGTCTTGTCCTGGAGAACACGGTGGGTGTTTTCACAGACGACGGTGAATTCCTCCAGCACCTTTTGCTTGAAGAAGAACTTCACAAAAAGTTTTTCCATGGCGTCCTGTAGCTTCTTCAGCTCGTTGCCGGCCCGCTGCCGCGCGATTCCCGAGCGGGCCTCCCTCAGGCGCCCGTAGGTCTTATGCGCCTTCTCGTGGGTTTGGTGGAGCTGACGGACGAGACCCTTGAGGGCCGCCATGTATTTTTCCCGGCCCTCGATCTTCTTGTCTTGGATGACCCGATCAAACCGCTCCCGGGAATTGAGGAGCTTTTCGCCCAGGGAGACGTACTCCCTGGCGATGAAGCCGAACTTGTGGAGATGCAGCACCGCGCCGATTTCCGCCTCCTCGATCCGCTTGGAGATCTCCACTTCCTGCTCCCGCGTCAGCAACGGCACCTGGCCCATTTGGCGGAGATACATCCGGACCGGATCGTCCAGGATATCCAGCTTTTCGGCTTTCTCCTCGATGACCGGCTCGCCCGTCTCCTCATCCCGGGCCGGCTTTTTGTAACGATCAACCTCGCTCGCCTCGATGACATCGATCTCAAAAGTGCGCAGAAAAACCAGTACCCCCTCCACTTGCTCCGCTTGGTTGACGGTTTCCGGTAGGGCTTCGTGCAGATCGTCGAAAGTGAGATAGCCCTGCTCCCGGGCCAGTTTGATCAGCTCGCGGAGCTTTTCCTGCTTTTCCGGGGTCTGCGCCAGCTTGGCAAGACCGTGGACGGCGGGATCCGCCGCCCCGTTGGTGATTTCCGAAGCCTCCTGTTCCACCGCCATCAGTTCGGCTTCGGACGGCTCCTCGCCCGGCGCCGCTTCCGGATGGGCGGCAGGGGCAATCTTACCCCGGGTGGGCCCTAATTTTGGGGCCTTGGGAGCTGTACTTTTGGCGACTTTCTTCACGCGGAAAAACACTCCAAATCAACGAAAAAGGCATGAAACATAAACATCAAGAATTAGCTTTTGCGGTTCCCTGTGTCAAACGCGCCCTTTTTTTGAGCAATTCCCCTTGCTGGCGAAGCACTTCCGCCACGTCCGGATCACCCTGATTTAAGTTCCGGAGACGGGCGGTCAGGGTTTCCGCCTCCCGACGCAGGAAATCCCCCTCCATCCTCCACGCCAACCGCTCCAAGGCACCGTCCCAATCGTTCTCCGGGTGCTTTTCCCAGACCCCCGCCTCCAGCCCGGTGATAAAATCCTGCGCCGGTCCGTCCAAATGCGGCAGCAGATCCGCCAAACCGGTCCATGCGTCCTCCCGGTAAAGGTCGCGGATTTTCAGATAAAGTTCCTCGCCCGCCAGGTTGTTGAGCCACACCTCGTCCACTCGCCTCTCCACCTCCGGTAATCGGGCGGGCGCCCCCATCACCAGCAGCATCAGCTCCCTGATCACCGGATGGATCTCCATTGGCTTGGCGGTGGCGGCGACCGCCTTGGCCTCGGCGGATTCGCGCTCGGCCCGCAAGTTCACCTGTCGGCGTGATTTCTCCACCTCTTCCCGCACCAAACCCTCCCCCAAGCCCAATTTGATGGCCGCCTTGGTGATCAAAGTCGTCCGGCTCACCGCGTTCTCCACCTTGCCCAACAGCGTTGCCACCGCCTCCACCACCTTGCGACGGCCGGTCGGACTCACCCCCTCCTGCTGGGTCTGCCAATCCACAAAAAAGTCCAGAAAATCGACCGCCTCCTCGAGGCGGCCCCGGAACCCCTCCGGCCCGCCTTTACGGATCAGCGAATCCGGATCGTCACCCCGCGGCAACCGCACCACTTTCACGCCCAACTCCGCTCGTGCCAAACCGCCCCAACCCTGCCCTTCCTCGACCAACACCCCGCCCAAGCGACCCGCCGCCCGGTCCCCCGCCGCATCGGCGTCCAGACAGATGATGATTTCCTTGGCAAATCGACCAATGAGCTTGGCGTGATCCTCGGTGAAGCCCGTACCCAGCGGGGCCACCGTTTCGGCAAAACCGGCCGCCTGCGCGCGCAACACGTCCAGCTGCCCTTCGCAGACCACCGCCCGCCCGGTCTCCGCCATCGCCCGGCGCGCCCGATCAAAACCAAACAGCACTTTTCCTTTTTTGAAGAGCACCGTCTCGGGCGAGTTCACGTACTTCGGCTCGTCCGGGGAGGCTCCCGCCAGCACCCGGCCGCTGAATCCGATCACCCGGCCGCCCTCGTCATGGATCGCAAACATCAGGCGGTTGCGGAACCGGTCATAGACGCGGCCCGTCGGGGCCTTCAGCGCCACTCCGGAAGCGATCATCTCCTCCTCGCTAAAACCGTTCTGTTTTCCCCATTCCAGTGTCGCCGTCCAGGCAGCCGGGGCATAGCCCAGCCCAAACCGCGAAATCCACTCGTGGGGAATCGCGCGTTCCTGCAGATAGGCCCGGGCCGCCTCCGCCGCCGGATCGTGCAGCAACAGGTCGCGCCAATGGATGGCCAGGGAGGCGTGGATTTGCCGCAACCGCTCCCGTTCCGCCCCACTGCCCCCGGAACCTCCCCCGCCGGTCCCCCGCTCCTCCTCGACCGGGACCCCGGCCCGCTCCGCCAAACGGCGCACCGCCGCGGGAAAATCCAGCCCTTCCATCATCATCACGAAGCGGAAGACATCACCGCCGGTACCCGAACTAAAGCACTTGAAGAACTGCTTGTCCGGGTGGACGTAAAAGGAGGGCGTCTTTTCCTTTTTAAACGGGCTGAGCCCGCGGAAATTGACCCCGACCCGGCGGAGCTGCACGTAAGACCCCGCCACCTCCACAAGGTCGCTGGCCCGTCTGACCCTTTCCAGGGTGTCCGCGGAGAATCCCATCCCTCTGTTTTCCAATCCCTTGCTAGGGAAACAACCCGTTTTCCCCCAGTTGCCCACCAAACCCCTTTCCCCCATCTTAATAACTTCGTGAAACCACCCGTCTGCCTCCTGTCCCCTTCGCGTTCCCATGCACGCGGGACGTTCTCGTTCGCAGGCACGCCCTACCTTCTCACGGCTTTATTCTATGCTCTGATTTTGGGCGGCCCTCTCTTCGCCCAAGATTCGGACACAAAGTCCCGCGTCGCCTACCTGGAAAATCCCAACCTTCTCAACAACTACGATCCCAATCCGGCTGCGGTGAAGGAGGCCGTCACCAAACTGTTGGCCACCCTCACCGGCGAGGACAAGCCAGCCGAGATCTGGAAGAACTTGGGGCTGGAATCCGACGATACCGTCGCGGTGAAAATTGCCGCGCTCGGCGATGCCCGCACCAGCACCAGCCAGGAGGTGGTCAACGCGGTGACCGACAGCCTGACCGACGCCGGGGTAAAGCCGGAAAATATTATCATTTGGGACCGAGTGGAGCGGGATATGACGCGCTCTGGATTTCGGACCAGCACCGCCAAGGGGAAAATCCAGACCCGCGCCGTCATACCTGGTCCCACTTCCGACATCCCCGGACTCGGTTGGGATCCTGACACACCGGGCTATTTCAGCCCCGTCATGGGAGAACTCATTTACGGTGACCTAAAATTCCAACCCTCCCTTCTCGATGGACTGCCCGGCGGCGCTCCGCCGGGCGGCAGCACCGATCGGACCCCCAATCTTTCCTTCTACACCAAATTGGTCACCCGCAAGGACGTCAAGGTGGTGAACCTCGGCACCATGACGAGCGACACGGCTCTTGGCATTTACGGTTGCTGCGCTTCCCTCGCGCTGGGCAGCGTCGACAACAACCGCCGCCTCCTCAAGCCCAACTCGGATCAGGATACCACGCTTGGAGAAATCCTCATCAGCGATCCCCTCAAGCCCAAAACTATCTTACACATTTCTGACGGCCTGGTTGTCAAGTTTGCCGGCAACCGGTCCTTCGACGCGAACTTTGCCGCAACTCCAGGGATCCTGCTCGCCTCCAAGGATCCGGTCGCCCTCGATGCCATGGCCATCGATCGCTTTGAACAGCTTCGCCTCAACCCCGGCCCCGGCGTGCCCCCGATCCCCAAAATCGGCAACGTCCCTCATTTGGCCGGTGCTACTCTCGTCGGCGCCGGCAATACCGATCCCAAGAAGATGGAAATTGTGAACGTCAAATAAGCTTAAGTCTTTTCAAGCTCCGCCACTTCCACTCCAAAACTGAACAACCCCACCTCCACCTCTCGCCAAACCAGTTTGGAACGCACCTTCCCCCGCCAGACGCTGTCCTTCTCATTCCACTCCAGCAACAGACGGGGTCCTTTTGTCTCGCCAACATCCGCCTTCTGGCCTCTGGGCAGCAGAACCAGAAAGCCCTCCATCGAAAACAGGGAAAATCTTCCTTCAGATATCTCTGCAATCAAGGCACTTATGGAAGGAGCACTTTTACGCAGATAAGGCGCAATATCGCCAAAGAGCTCCCGGCCCTTCTTGTCGCTGCCGTCGGCCAGCAAGGCTTCCACCAACTCCGTACCAGCGTTGGTGATGCCCACCAGCGGGCTGAGGTCGGGACGGTCGGGATGAAGACTGAAGGATAGAGTCAAAGGCAGACAGTGGCGGTCGGATTTCAACCTCGGAGCGGCGGCTTGGAAAATCTCGGCCTTGTCCCAGGTGAGAACCTCAGAGGCCTTGGCTCGGAGGGTTTCGTAACGGAAGCTGGCGATACCTGCAATGGCCTCGCAGCCGAACCATTTCATCCGGCGGAAGTAGTCACCGGATTTCACGGGACTCAGGCCCGCATCGGGTCGGCTCATCCAGCCTTTCCTACTTTGCCGGGCAGAACCTTTGCGCACGCCGATTTCCACATCCTCGAAATAGATCTCCGGGCTGGAGATGCGGACGCTGAAACCGCCGGCCTGAGCAGTGGGCTCGCCTAAATCTTCAACTTCAAGCTCCCCAAAGAACACCTCTTGCCCCTCCCGCTTGAACTCGGCCACGATCCGGTCCCCGTGATTCACCCCATCCTCAATCATGCCAAAAACCCGCGCCTCCTCATCGTCATCGATCCCCGTCCGCAGAAACTTCAATAAGCCGGCGATCAGGCCGAAGGCGGGGGCGATGGGACCGATCATCAGTCCCCAACCGGTCTTGGCTCCCGGCAAGGATCCTGAAAGGGCCGCGGCAACATTCGAGGCTTTGTCTAGCTTCTGGCGGGAATCCTCATCCGACTCGACCACACCCACGGAGACCCCAATCCCTCCGGGGTTCCGACCCAGATAGGCGATCTTGCGCAGGTACTTTTCGTTGATGGGCCCTGATCCGCTGAAAGGGATCACGGTCTTTTCGGTGGCTACGGTGAGTTCCAGCACCCCTTCCCGGTTGGGTCCAAAGTCCTTGGATCGGAACGCCCGCGGATTGACCCGGATCTCCTTGATAAAAATCGCCAGCAGATTCCTCTTGGGCAGCGGCTTTCCCTTGCCACGAATCACCCGCACCTTCGCCCCAGCGTTGAACAGAATCCGGTCGCTAGGCATTTGAGAATTACATCTTTCAATCCCCCATTTTTCAAGCGCCAGCTTCTAGATTCGACCTCTGACCCCATCTTTTTCGACCTCTGTCTTTTTCGACCTCTGACCCCGATAATATGGATTTTAGTGTTTTTTATGTCATTGATGGAAAATTTTTAAGGTCTTTTTTTAAGTTTTATAAATTTTACCGCATCCAGTTTCAGAAAATTAGGTCTTATCCTATATGGCTAGGAAGCGACGAAGGATTATTGGCGGTCAGATCTACCACATCTGTAACCGTGTAACTGAAGGAAAACAACTTTTCGGGCCGCCATCAGAGTATGACCAGTGGATGAGAACCCTAATAGAGGCGATGGCAAACTACGATTTTAGGGTTTTTGCCTTTTGCGCCATGCCCACCCATTGGCATCTGCTCGTTACCGCAGAGAAGCCAAAGGACCTTA